>CAMHJE010000042.1:0-17614 GCA_946185305.1 uncultured Clostridia bacterium
ACAAAAAACTGCCGCCTCATCTCTCTTTAAAAGAAACGGCCGGCTTTCTTTGCATCGAGCTGTTCAGCAAACCCTATCAGGAAATGCTTTGTTCCTTAGGCATCCCCTGCGCCTTTGTAGACGGATATGCCCGGACCAGCAAGGCCTTGATGGAGTGTGATTTCATTTCCATGGAAAACTACGCCGCCACCCTCTGCCTGGTAGAACGGCTCATCGCCGCTGGGGCAAAGCGGATCGGTTTCGTGGGGGACAAGGAACACTGCAACAGCTTTTATGAGCGCTGGACCGCCTATTCCGCAGCCTTGGCCGATGCGGAGCTGACGCTGGACAGGTCCCTTTGCATCCTGGAGGAGGACAGCGAAAACTACGGGGATGTGGACTGGCTCCTCTCCCGCCTGACGGCCATGCCCACCGTTCCAGACGCCTTCGTCTGCGCCAACGATTACTTGGCCATCCATATCATGGCTGCCCTGAAGCGGATGGGCATGCGCATCCCCCAGGATGTGATGGTGACCGGCTTCGACGGGTCCCCCGAAGCATCCATGGCGGAGCCCACGCTCACCACCGCCACCATCCCAAGCACCGACATCGGCCGTCTGTCCGCCATGCTGCTCATCGACCGCATCCGGCACCCGGAACACCCCTGCCGCTGGACCAACGTCAAGTCCACCCCCGTCTGGGGCGGCAGCACACGGTAGAATATTACGAAGCAAGACAAATCAGGAAGCTTTGAACCGCCTCCTGTTTTTTCATCTCTTCTATATGCCATGCTGCTCATATGCGAACAGTATCGGCAGGCAAGTTTGTATCGAGGATAAGGATCCTTCCCCCGCAACCATTTCCACGCAGACAGACTTCAGATTCGATTCGATTTTGAAGTCTGTTTTGTTATTCTCCCGGAAAACGGTGATTTTCTTGATCAAAAGCTCCACAGCCCGCTGATCCGGCGCCTTCTTGATGGATTCCAGCCACTCCAGGATCGTTTCCATCGTGTAATCCTTCGGCGGCTCCGCGTTTTTCAGCGTTTCGATCTCGCCCTTGATTGCCGTCATACGGTCGTTGATGTCTTTGACCACTTCCGGCGCGAGCACACCCGACATCATGTTTTTCATCAGGTTGTCGTACGTTGCTTGCTTCTGCTTCCAAAATGCAGGAGTTTGGATTTGACAGTCTATCTATCCGGAATCAGCAAGGCGGAGTCAAACGGCTTTTCGTCAGTGGGAATCCCTCCTCCACCCACCAACGGTTATCAACGTTGCCGGGGCTCATGTCGCCATGCCTGAGCTGTTCTGTAACCGCAAAGTCCATATAGGTATCGGTCAGAGGCATGCGGGATAACGAAAAAAATTCCCGCTTGATCCACGTTTCCGGTTCGTCTGGTGAAAGGATATCCATATTCTCCACGCGTCCCTTTATGTAATTTCAAAGATACGGATCGCCGCGGAATCCCTTAGCTTTGGGTTTTATCTTTGAAAATCGCTAACAATTTCATAACCGTTATAAATTTCCCATTTCCTGTTTTTCAAGCAGTCAGAAAGAAGGAAGCCTTGCCTCCGGCTCTATTATTTGGCAATCGTTGAATTTTGCGAAACGGTTCAGCGCACGGTTCAATTCGTCCTGCAGCTTTTTCGTCTGCCGAACATTCGGCTCCCACCAAAGTCCTTTTACGCGGAGGATGCCTGCCTTGCGATCCGCCGCGGTGTCCACCCGGCCGACAAAGCTGTCGCCATAGAGGATCGGCAGGGTATAATACCCGTATCGGCGCTTTGTCGCAGGTGTATAGATTTCCCATGAATACCGAAAATTCCATAGGGCTTGAATCAATGCTTTATCCCACATAAGCGGATCAAGCGGCGCGATCAAGGATATGCGCGGCTTCTGATCCGCCTTGCCCGTGAGAATATTCTGCAGGAGCGCGTCATCCTCTGCGCGATAATAGAACGGCGGTTTTATGCCCTCTACGGTGACGGAAAGGATTTTGCCATCCCGAAGAAGATGCGCAAAGGTTCTTTTTCGTGTTTCTGCGTTCAGATGTATGCCGAGAAATGCCGGACTGTTTTTATCCCACAGCAAGCCCACCGCGCCGATACGGCGCAGCATACGCCATTGCAAAAAATCCTCCTCGTCTTTACAGGGATTCTCTGTCTGCAGAAGCGTTTGCGGCAGATAACGGCTCGCAAGATCGTAATACTTGCGGCTTCCGTTTTTATGATGGATGATCAGCACGCCGTCCGTATACAGCTGTTCCAAAACCGATCTGGCGGCCTGTGACTTTTTATGCCAATTCCCACTCCAATGCATCGACGAATGCCAAAAGATTTCCCCTTGGATCGGGAGCGTATCGCTGCAAACCGGGCCGTTTTCCGTAATATAGACAATCGCCTGCTTCTCTAATTCGTCGATTCCCTCGAATGATTTGCCAAGCGTGCGGCTTCTTTCCCGAAAGGAGGAAAAGTACGGCCAGTCCTCCGTCGGCCAAATGGAAAGCTCCTTATCGACATAATCCATAAGCCGCCGATCTTCATAAAGAAGCTCGGACAGCATGCGTTTTTGAAACCCCTTTACGCGAGATTGCAGGGTCAGCTCCGCATTTTTGCCGCACACGTCAACGGGATCAAACTGGATGCACCCGGCTTGGCGAATATAATCGTAGGCGCCTTCTTTTCCGCAGAACCGATAGGCGCCGATCAAGCCCTGCTTGGCGAGGATAAACTGTCTGGCCTGCTGTTTTGTGATCGTCTTGGAAACAGGCGCGGCGCTTGGGCTTTGAGACATGGGGTTTACCTCCGGATGATCATTTTGCAAGCTGCTTTTGATATCACAGACCGGCAAAGTCAAATGAGCAGCAGAAAGCGCATCAGCAACGGCGGGAAAATAAAATGTGCAGCGGTATTTTGCCTACTCCTTAATATCCGGTGTAATCAAAGTCGAGATAGCTCCATTCGCCGTATTCATTCTCCCCGATGGCACAGACGACGGTATGCGTTTCGTGCGAAAGCGAATCGAAATACGTTTCCCAAAGCGGACGGAAATGGTCATCGTCCGCCGTATATTCGGGATGCGGATGATCCTGCGCATAGTTGGACGTAATCGTACATCCTGCTTTGCTGTACCCCGTCAGCTCGCGTTGTTCATCCGTCATCAAGAAATACGCAAGTGAGCTTCTTTCGGTGATCACAAACGTCGGGTCGATATGATAATTATGCCCGTTGAGGCGGATATAACTCCATTGATGGTCGCGGCCCATCATGGTCGTCGCCTCCACACCTGCCTGCATCAGAAGATAGGAATACGCGGTCGAAATCTCCTGACAGACGCCCATGCCGGTTTGGAAGAAACGATAGGCGCTGAGATCGTCTATATACGTCTCGTACATTTTTTCAAAGGTTTCATAGTCGTATTCGTAATGCTCGTAGAAATAGACATACAGGGTCAGCGCCTTTTCAAAATCCGAATAATCGTCCTCGAACACCTCGTTAAGGATCGCCTCAATTTGCGCGCCGAATTCTTCGATCCGCTGCTTGGCTTCCTCCGGCGGGACAAGATAGGTAAAGCTCGCAACGCCGTCCTTCACCGAATGTTCCCGGTCATACGCATAGTCGATCAGCTCCGGCAAAACCGGCAGGCAGCGATAGGCAAACTGCCCCATGACCCAATCATAGGTGTGCTGATCCTTGCATTCAAAGGTGTCCTCTCCGGCCAGAACCGCATCGACAAGGTTGAACCATGCATCGCACATATCCTTGCCGAAGACCTCCTCCATATAGACAGAGCATACCTTAGGCTGAAAAACGTAATGCCCTTGCGGTTTGGAGGATTGCTCGATGGGATCGGAAGGGCTCGCTTCCGTGATCGCTTCCTGGGCGGTCTTGACAAAGCCTTCAATTGTCAGACCGACAGGCATCGGCTCCCATGTGCTTTCCTCCACACGGAGCGTAAACGTTTCGCCGTCGCGGTAGAAGGACAACGTCATGGGATCTTGGATTTCCTCATCCGTATGAAAAACGATATGGTCCCCTTCCATGCGGCCGACGGCATGTTCAATAAACGTCAGCCGGTAAAGACTGGCGGCCAGTATATATTCGTCATCAAACTGGGAGATAATGGCGGTGTCGTTGCTGCCGTTTTCATAGCAGCCGGCAAAGTCTTGCGTATTGTCCGTATCCGGTGCGGCAGAAGCGTTGCCGGGTGTGGGTTCCGTAACGATGTCACCCGTCCAATCCAAGATGCCGCCGAACTCATATATACGGCTGTACCCGATCTTGCTGAGCTTTTCAGCCGCCTGCTTGCTGCGGTTGCCGCTGCGGCAGTAGACCAGAATGACTTGCTCCAAATTCGGAAGCGCCTTTGGCATTTCGGAACCGATGGTTTCGTTCGGTATGCAGATCGCGCCGGGGATATGACCGGATTCGTATTCGTCGATTCGTCTGACATCCACCACGATATGCCCGTTGTCCTGTTCCATCATGCGTTTTGCTTCTTCCTGGTCAATCATCTGATACGACGTTTGAAGCACACTGCCCTCGTCCGTAGGATTGCTCGGCACAGCAGGCGCTGTGCATGCGGTCAAAAGGGATAGGGCCGCTATAAGGTAAATCACGATATGTTTCATGTTCTCTATACGGATCTTCTTTCTAATTCATTTTGGAATCTATATTTGCCCTATTATAAAAAATGATTTTGTATTTGTAAAGAGGGTTACGACAGACAATCGTATGATTACACAATTGACGGAAATCCTTCGTGATACAGTATGTATGATGGTGATGTCTTTATAGAGCAGACAAGAGCCTGCCGGATGGGCAGGCTCTTGCAGAAAATGGGATATTTATGGTTCGGGATTTACGGAGCTCTTTTTTGGGCCCTTGGATTTTTTCTTTTGATCGCTGTCGCTGCCGTAGTAGTAATTGTAATGCGAGTAGTAATACTTGCTGTTGTAATACTTACGGCTCATGTAATCGCCAAAATCGGCCTGATTGATGACGGTGCCGAGGATCGGGCAGCCGGATTGCTCAAGCTGCTGCTGCGCGTCGATCAGTTCCTGCTTGCGGACGGTATTGTATGTGACGACAAGCAATGTTCCGTCGCAAACTGTGGCGATTTGCGCGGCGTCGATCAGCATGCCGACAGGCGGCGCATCCACGATCACATAGTCCATTTCCACCGCGATCGTATGAATCAAATCATTAAGACGCGAGGAGGTGACAAGCGGAAGCGAATTGGAAACGTTACGGCCGCAGGGAACGATGTACATATTGGGTATATCCGTTTCATACAGCACTTCATCAACATCGGCCATGCCGGCCAGAAAATGCGAAGTACCGCGGTTCTGCATCGTTTCAAATTGCAGATAGCGACGGGCGATCACGGATTTACGAAGGTCACAATCAATCAAACACACACGCTTGCCAAGCTTCGCCATTGTACGCACGATATTCAGTGCAAGGAAGGATTTGCCTTCGGACGCATGGCAGCTCGTCAGCATGATAACTTTAATGTTCTCGCCGGAAAACGTCAGGTTCGTGCAGAGCGTGTTGATGGCCTCATTGCCTGCATAGCTCAATTCGGGCAAATTTCTTAAAGTAACGTTTTTCATCGTTCTCAGCCCTCCTTATTAGCTTTGCGGGTACGCGCCTTGTCATCATCTTTAAGGTTCTCTTTCGGAACAATTGCGAGGTTGACAAGGCCTGTATAGCGGCGGATGTCCTCCGCTGTCTTGATTTTATCGTCGAGCAGCATACGGATCGTGACGATGGCAGCAGCAAGTACCACACCGGCGAGGAAGCCGATGGCAACGTTGCGAACCATGCTAGGACTGATCGGATTGGACGGAACAAGTGCGACAGAAACGATGTTCGGCTTATCGGTAGACATCGTTTCGGCGATAAAGTCACTCGCCACCTTTGCATACTCGTTGGCGATGGCGGCGGCCTCGTCCGGATTGGCGGAGGTTACCGTGATATCGAGCATGCGCGTATTGGAGGTATTGGTGACAGACAGATTCTTGCGCATCTGTGTGTAGGAATACGGCAGGTCGAGATTGGTTATGACCTGCTCATGGACTTCCCACATGTCAAAAACTTTAATATAGTCCTGCGTCAGCGCCGTACCGATCTGCAGGTCGGACATGTTGATGACGGAGTCGGAACGGCTGATCACGTAAATTGTGGACTTGGCCTGATACAGCGGCGTAATCAGAAAATAGGTGATTCCGAAGGCTGCAAGCATACCCGCAAGCGCCAAAATGGCAATCAGCTTCCATGACGCAAGCATCCGATACAGAAGCTCGATCAGATCGATCTCGAATTCTCCTTCGTTATTCTGCGTCTTTGCGATCGGATTCTGCTCGATGGCAGCAGCGCCGGTCACTTTGCCTTTAGGATTCGCCATAGTTGATTCTCCCCGCTTCGTACAATAAAATCTTCATGACAGAATTTCGACCGGAGATTAAGACTTGATTGATCTCCGGTCGAAACAGCTTACTTGTTTACAGTTTAGTGATTGCTGGCAACCGCGAACAGGCCGGTGCCTTCCTGAACCTTCAGAACGGTAGCGGGATCGAGAACAACCTGGATTGCGCCGGTCGTATCGTCAACGCCGACACCCTCGAAGGTGGCCCAAGCGGTACCGTCGCTCACGAGAACGGCAACCTTCTGATCTTTCTTATAAGGAGTTGCCATCTGGACAGTCACCGTGACTTCACCCATTTCCTCTTTATAGTTGCCTGCAATCACCGGGAAAAACTCATCAAGAGTCACTTTGTCGGAGCCGAGGATTGCCTTAACGGCAGCTGCGGTTTCTTCGCCGAGGTACGCTTCCGCGCCGTCCTTCTCGACCTTAGCGAACTCAGCAGCAGCGAAATCGAGGTTAGCCTGATACTTAGTAACATCGACGTACTTCTCGGTTACCGGGAAGAAAAAGAACCCCGAACCCTCGACCGGAGCAGCGGGAACCGCCTCGATGGTCAGCAGATCTTCAGTTGTCTTGCTGGGGGTAGCATCATCCGCGAAGACGACAACGCCGAGGCACAGCATAACGAGCGCCAGAGTGATGGAAATAACTTTCTTCATAGTATTTGCTCCTTTCCTATTGCAAATGTATTTCCCATTTTCTTTATATTTCAAAGCCGTGAGACTCTTTTTTCAGGCTTCAAAACTTAACCGACTTTCTCATAGAACACCGAAAGCACGATGTCCTGCAGAGATTTTTGATCGACCGTGAAGAATGTGAATCCTTCGTCATCTACCGCATGTTGTCCGTTTGCGGTCAGTACCTCGGACCAGTCATAGTCCCGCGCCGCATAGGCTTCGTTCACGAGCCTGCCGCGTGCGATGTTGGTGGTAAGATACGGCAGCATTCCGTCGAACATATCGTCTACGGCGTTCTTGTCCTCTCCCATCTTCTTGCGAAGCAGATTCTGCGCTTCGTTCAGATAGGTTTCCTGCCGCTTCATGCGGGCTTCATTCGTGCCGATGCCGATGGACATACGGCTGCGTACGAATACCTCGGCCTGATCGCCGACCAGCGTGAGCGTTTTGCCCTTCGTCATCGTCGGTTCTACGGAGGAGAAATCATCCTCGAGCGTGACGGTGACGCCGCCGAGCAGATCGTTCAGATCCGAAATACCGTCCATGTTCATGGCAATGTAGAAATCTACCGGCGCATCGAACAGGAGGTTTTTGACCGCCTTCAGTGTCAGCTCGCAGCTTTGCTCTTTCCCGTCGCCGAAGCCGTGAGACAAGCTGATTCGTTCATTTCGCGTTCCGACCGGATTGCCGAAAACGTTCAAAATCGTGATCGGTGTGATGGTGTCCCGATCAATCGCGATCTGAATCACTTTCTTTGCGTTGCTGTCAATCACCAGCAGACGCAGAAAATCCGCTTGGCCGCCGTTCCGGTAGGAACCGGTCGGTTCCGCATCGGAATACTTGTCAACGCCCATCAGCAGGATCGATGTCAGGTCATTTTTTAAAGCATAGGCCGTGCCGTTGACGTTGATCGTCTGCCGATTTTCCAACGCATGCCTCAACGCTGCATCCCCGCGAACCTCCGGCTGCGTGAAATACCGATCCACAACCCACTGTAGGCTATAATATATCACAGTCGCAAGGACTATTGCAAGCCCTAAAAAGAAGAAAATACGTCTTTTTGAGTATTTTTTTCTTGCCGGATTCTCATTCGGATTGCTCAATCGCTGTCCCTTCTTTCCCTGGTCTGCGTTCTCGCGATGCTTTTGTTTGAAAACCAGTCAAAAATGCATCAGTCGAAAAAGTAAATCCCGAAGTTTCATTCCGTTCTCCACAATCGATTGTATCATATTATAGTACCGAACCCTAAATATGTCCAGTCTTTTACTCATTTTTCTATGACTTTTTTGCCGTATTTTTGACTTCTTACGATAATTTTACCATCATATATCTTTTACATTTGAAAAGTCGGAGCTGTACAGTCTTTTCCTTTACGGTTCCCATGTCGTCAGCTTACGCGCATACGCTTCGCCGTATTCTTTTTCCAGAATTTCCTTTGCCTCGGCCATCCGGTTGCGTCGGTCGCCGCAGTTATGCATATCGGAAGATACGCAGTCGATCAGCTCGTCTCGAAACCATTTTTGGATCGTTCTCGTTTTGAAAAAACCCATTCCCTTGATGACCGTGCCGCAGTTCACCTGAAATAGAACGTCATGCGCATCCTTGAGCCGATAGGCGCGGGAATGTGAGAACAGGCAAGGATACCGTTCGATGTGCGCGAGGATCGGCAGATAGCCGTTGTTTTCAAGCAGCGAAATCCCCTCTTCCGCCTCCTTATACGTTACGTCCGGCACAAACTCCATCAGCACATAAGGCGTGTCGCCGAGTGTGCGAAGCGGCTTTCGTTCGACATAGTTGCGGAGCGCCGGCGTATACAGGATTTCCGCGCCCGCATACAGCGTGATCGGATATCCCTTCTCTGCGCAGTAGGCGCGCGCCTCCTCCAAATGCTCGTGATAGGTATTGCGATGAAACTGCTGCATGCCCGGTGTACGATGCGAGGTGGCGTACAGCGTTGCGATCCGATTGGCGTGCGCCATGTCCAGCATGGCCTTCATATCCTCATAGGTCTGCGCACCGTCGTCAACGCCGTAGACAAAGTGCGTATGCATGTCCGTCAAGCCTTGTATTTGCTCCATGTCCCAAATGACTCCATATTACAATTCATATAGTATAGCATGATTTTGTTTGCCTGTCACCCCTCTGCGAGCAAACTTTTTATGAACTTGCACAGTCCGATTTAATCCGTCATCTTTACTAATCTTTTTCATAATGCTATAATACCAAATGAAAATATGTCCGAAAGGAACACTGTGTATGGAACGATCCTATATTGCCCGGACAAGCGGTATCAAAGCCAAGGACTACTTTGGCTATGCCATCATCGACGCCGCTGGCTGTCTGGTGTTCAGCCTCGTCACGACGCTGCTGCAGAAGTTCTACACCGATATCTTTCATCTGAGCCCGCTGTTCATCATGCTGATGTTCATTGCGGCACGCGTTTGGGACGCGATCAACGATCCGATCATGGGTCGTATCTGCGACACCGTCAGGCCGAGCCGGTTCGGACGGTATCGTCAATGGTTTTTGTATGTGGCCGCGCCGCTTGCCGTCTCAGCGGTGCTGCTGTTCGTGAAGTGGCCGGGCATCGGCGAGGACGGAAACGCGGTGCTGACCGGGGTATACGCCACGGTTACGTATATTCTGTTCGGAATGGTGTATACCGTGCTTCAAATTCCCTACGGCTCGCTTGCGTCCGTTGTGACGACCGATGCGCATGAGCGCAGCAAGCTGTCGGTTTGGCGCTCGATCGGCGCGGCGCTCGGCTCGATTCCGGTACTGCTGATTGCGAGCTTTGCCTATGCCAAGCGGCTTGACGCGGCCGGAAACGTCGTCCTCGGCGAAAACGGCAAGGCCATCACGGATATGCAGTATACACCGGTACTGATCGGCGTGATCCTTATGGCGGTTTTCTCGATGGGGATGCTGTTTGTGGGCTTCGCATTGAACAAAGAGCGTGTGAAAACCAAGCCGCAGCCCAAGGCGAAGGGCGCGGCGAGAAAGGCCGTCGGCATCCTGTTCAAGAGTCGTTCCTTTATTGCGATCAGCCTTGTCGCAATGCTCCTGCTTGCCGGGCAGATGTTTACACAGAGCTTTTACACCTATTTATTCGACGACTATTTCCATGCGAACTGGATGAACCTTGCCTCCCAAGCCTGCACGTACTCGCCTATGCTGGTGATGATGGTGCTGCTCCCCCGCCTTGCCAAGTCCATCGGCAAGAAAGAGGTCTGTGCGGTCGGCGTCGCGGCAGCAGCCGGAGCAAACCTTTTGCTGTTCTTCCTGCGCGGCCTATCGCCGGACACGCTGATGTGGATTTTCCTTGTGCTGTGCTTTATCAGCGGATGCGGACTGACGACCGTTGTAATGCAGCTTTGAGCAATGGTAACCGATGCGATTGATGAAATTGAGGTGCAGACCGGCAGCCGCGACGACGGCACCGCCTACTCGTTCTTCAATTTCTTCCGCAAACTCGGTCAGGTGCTTGCCGCGATCTGCGTGAACGGTGCCCTGCTCGGCATGGACTACCGGTATGAAAAGGGCGCGGTACAGACGCTTGCCAATCTGACCGTGATGTATGATCTCTCGACGCTGATTCCCGCCGTGCTGTTCGGCCTGATGGCTTTGATTTTGTTTGTTTGGTATCCGCTGTCGAAAAAGCGCGTCGCTGATTTACAGGTGCAAAAGGAGCAAACGCTCAAAGCATCCTACGAAAACAAGACGATTGATATTTAATCGGATAGAAAGCCGCAAATGTAAAACAGACTCCGCTTAAAGCGGGGTCTGTGTTTCTATGGGGATTGTTTACCAAGGCTTGCTTTTGCCCTCGGTGAACCAGACGGGGAGGTCGGTCGGTAAGCACGGGATAGTCATTTCCATGCCGCCGGGGATCAGGGGGCCTTCCCCGCGCAGTCGCCAGCCTGATTTGCTCTGCGGCAAAAGCACAGTAACCGTCTCCGCACCCTCGTCGAAAACCGGACAGGCAAGAACGCTGCTGCCGACCATAAAGCAATCGCTCTCCGGGTCGTAGCCGGGCTGTCGCAAAAATATCGGGCGGATCAGCGGATCATGCGTTTCGATACAACGCTGCAGCTCTTGGTACAAATACGGCACCATGCGTTCCCGCAGATCAAACAGACGGCGCACCGCGGGCATCAGATCGGGATAGAGCCACGGCATCGTCGCCGCCTCCCCCGGCTTCCACGAATGTAACACAAAGCGCGGTGTGAACAAGCCGTATTGCAGCCAGCGCAAAAACAGCTCCCTCCCCGGCTTCGGTCCGGCAAAGCCGCCGATATCCTGCCCGAAGAAGCAAAAGCCGGTCAGCGCCATCGTCATGGCCTGCTTATGATTGAACCGGAGATCATGAAAATTCGTGAGGTTGTCGCCCGTCCATGTGGACGCGACGCGCTGTGTGCCGGCGATCCCGCAGCGGGACACGTTGAACGGTTCCAAAACTCCCGCTTCGACGCACGCCTCGCGGCTTGCGCGCGACATCAGATAAGAAAACAGCGGGCGCAGATCACGCGCTGGCGTTGGATGCCCGAACAGATTTGCATATACGTCGCCGTCCCAGACGTCGTATTCGTTGTTGTCGTTCCAGATATCGACATAGCCCTTGTCCACCAAAGCGGAGCGAATCTGCGCTTTCCAGAACGCGTAAGCACGGGGATCGGTGAAATCGAGATAACTTGCCATGCCGCCCCAGAACGGAAATTGTGCGGGCGTGCCGTCGGCATAGGACAGAAACAGACCGTCTGCAGCAAGCTGTTCATACAGCGGATGATCGGTTAAAAACGCAGGCTTGACGTTCGGGATCAGGTGCATGCCGTGCGAGGTAAAGTGCGCGGCAAGCCCTTCCGGCGACGGGATCTTATCCGTATTCCAATGGAAAACACAACGTTTTTTGCCGATTTGCGTATAGCCGCTCGACATATAGAACCCGCCTGCACGGATGCCGTATTGCTCGCAGCGGTCAATAAAGCTGCGCAGGCGCGCATCGGTGTCAGGCGCATCGGTATATTCCATCGTGCTGCCGCAGTAACGGAACGCCCATTCCGGCACCGGCGCGATCGGACCGCAGAGTGCGGAAAAGCGGCGCACGATCTCGGCAGGCGTGCCGAGGATCAAATAGAAGACCATATTGCGCTCCGCAAACCGGATCGAATTGAACGGTTCAAAATAGTTATCGTGCTCCACGCCGAAGTCCACGCGACCGTTGCTGTAAGTATCGTAATACAAGCCGTAGGCACCGGCCTCGTTTTCGCAGATATAAAACGGAATCTGCTTATACAGCGGATCGCTGTTTTCGGCGCGAAAGCCCATCGAATCGCCGGTACCGAGCGCGAAGCTATGCAGGGACTTATTGATGTTGCCGCATTTATCACCGAGCCCATAGATTTTCTGCTGTGAACTGCGGCGCGTATAATGCACCGATCCATCGCCGAGCTCGCCCGCAAAATTGTAGGCAAGGCCGCTGCGGTCACGGTATAGGATGCCGCTGTCGGTGCGGGCCGTGATGCGGAAATTCAGCAGCTCGACCGTGAACGAAACGCCGTCCATAACGAAAGAATCTGAATCTTCCGTTTCCGCAACGGTCGGCGCGGCGAGCGTGAAGCCCTCCGTGGAGAGCTTGTCACGTCCCGAGAGTGGACATTCGCCGCCCGGACAGACGCTCCATGTCGGCAGAAGCGGCGTTTCGGGACGCAGCAGGGCTACCCGCACGATATGATCGAAAAAGTCCATGCGCATGGTTACGCCGTCAGCCGCATACTGCCGCATGGACGGCGTCGTTACGGTACGCGTAAAGCGGTGCAGAAACTTCATGCCTTCGGCGCTCCCTTCTGCAAAAAGTTGCGAACCAGCTTGCCATAGGGCGGGCGTCCCATTCTGACGCCGTCCCTGCAAATCCGAAGGACACGCGTTCCGATGCCGCGTTTCGCCGGTTCCCATGTCGGCAGACCTGCGCCGTTGGGGTTGCCGGTGCGGGCAAAGTTACACAAATAGGAAAGCATTGTTTCGGACGCCGCCCGGTCATGCTCATCGTAGGGCCGCCAACTTGTAGATAGCGTGCCGAGCATATAGCGAAGATCGGACGAATGGAACGCGCGATTATCGTCGCCCGGCGCGTCGATATCAAAGCAATACACATAGCCGCCGTTCTGTTTCGCAAATCGGTCGCCGATGTACGCCATGATCGGCGCATACATATCGGTATTCGTATAGCCGATCCAGTAATCCAGGGGCAGCGGGGTTCGGATTAATTCATCCACCGGCGCAGGCAGCAGGCACCCGTCGATCACCGGCATATTGTGATAGGTATTGTCCTTGCGTTCGGCTTTGATGGCTTCGACGGCGTGGAACAAGGTATCGCAGGAAGCTGCTTTCAGTTCATCAAATGTTTTGCACCCTGCAAGCTCCATAAAGCGCAGCCAATACGCATGGGTATTCTCTGCCCTGCGCGGGAGGGCAAATTTGGGGAAAAGCCCGCCGCCGGAGAGCATGACTGCGCGCCGGAACAAGTCTTTGTTTTGCGGGTGGAGGCAAAGATACTGAATTGAGATCGCGCCGGCACTCTGCCCCATCAGTGTGATGTTGTCCGGATCACCGCCGAATTCCCGGATATGGGCTTTGATCCATCGGATCGCGGTCAGCTGGTCGTCGAGGCCGAAGTTGCCGTCACGACCGAATTGCTTTTGAATCGCTTCATGCGTGAGATAGCCGAGTACGCCGACGCGATAATTGATAAACACCGAAACGACGCCGCGTTCGGCGAGTGCAGAACCGTCGAACGGGTCCTCGCAGTTCATGCCGGAATCGAACCCGCCGCCGTGAATGAAGATCACGACGGGACATTTTTCGGCATGCACCGGGGTATAGATATTGCAGTTTAGGCAGGTCGCCTCATCATAGTGAAATTCGATGCCGTCACGGAACTCTTTATAATAGAACAGCCGCTCCGGATTCTCCAGATGCGGATGCCATCCGCGATTTTGCGGGCAAGCTGCTCCGAATGTTGTTGCATTCAACGTTCCGTCCCAATGCTCGACCGGCTCGGCATAGCAAAATCGTTCGGCGCGGGCATACGGGACGCCTAAAAAGGCAAGGCCGGACGCGGTGCGTCTGCCGACAAGCTCGCCGAGAGAAGTGGAATACGAAATCGTTTCAAAAGCGGATGGATGTTCCATGCGTTGTCCTTTCCTCCGAACGGGAAACGAAATATTGTATTTCTATTATGAAGCAGACCGGGCAAAAAAGTCAACAGCGGAATGAACAGGAATGAAGAAAATGTTTTATAGATAACAAAAGCCTCGTCAATTGACGAGGCTTTGCTGGCGCGCCTGGCAGGATTCGAACCTGCGACCTACCGGTTCGTAGCCGGGCACTCTATCCACTGAGCTACAAGCGCATATTCTTGCCGAAACGCCCTCGCGTCAAGGGCGTTTCGACGTTTGGTACCCCCTCAGGGATTCGAACCCTGGACACCCTGATTAAGAGTCAGGTGCTCTAGCCAGCTGAGCTAAGGAGGCATATTGGAGCGGGAAACGGGGCTCGAACCCGCCACCTCAGCCTTGGCAAGGCTGCGCTCTACCAAATGAGCTATTCCCGCGACGCAAGTGTTATTATAGCCACTTCCTACTCATTTGTCAACAGTTATTTTCGGATTTTTGGCAAAAAATTTCTTGCGTATTTCAATAGTGATTATTTTTTCGTGATCAGCGTACCGTTGTTGCGGTGGATCGTATTCGCCGGAATCACGCCGCGGACGCACGAAGTCGGATACACCTGACTGTTGCGGCCGATGACCGTACCCGGATTCAAAACGCTGTTGCAGCCGACCTCGACAAAGTCGCCCAGCATCGCGCCGACCTTTTTGCGGCCGGTGGGGATCTGTTCGTCCTTGCTCTTAATCACAACGAGGGTCTTATCGCTCTTGACGTTCGAGGTGATCGAACCGGCGCCCATGTGGGACTTATAGCCGAGCACGGAATCCCCGACGTAATTGAAGTGCGGCGCCTGTACGTTGTCGAACAGAACAGCGTTCTTCAGCTCGCAAGAATTGCCTACGACGGCATTCTTGCCGACGAGTGCGTTGCCGCGGATGAATGCGCATTGCCGAATCTCCGCGCCGTGGTCGATGATGCACGGTCCGTTGATGTACGCGGAAGCGAACACGGTTGCGTCCTTGGCGATCCAGACATTTTCGGCAGGGTGATCGAACTCATCCGCCGGGAGGGTCTGGCCGAGCGCCACGATAAAGTCGCCGATCTCCGGGAGAACTTCCCACGGATAGGTCTTTCCGTCAAACAGCTTGGCGGCGATGGTGTGGTTCAAATCCAATAAATCGTTGATTTTATACATGTTATTTCACCCGAATCAGATATCCCGCTTTGTTCATGGCTTCGATGATCGCATCGACATGCTGTTCGCAGATTGCGAACGTACCGGCCTCAGACATGACGCGCAACACAGGTTCCGTACCGCTCGCACGCAGCAGCACGCGGCCGTTGTCACCAAGCTCCTCGGTGGCCTTCTGTACGGCTGCCTGCACCTCCGGTGCGGCAAGCGTCTGTTCCTTATCGGTAACGACAACATTCTTCAACACCTGCGGATACATGTGCATCGGCTCCGCGAGAGCGGACAGCGGCAGCTTCTTGGTCAGCATGACCTCCATCATCTTGATCGCCGTCAAAACGCCGTCGCCGGTGTTTGCATGCTTCAGGAAGATGATATGGCCGCTCTGCTCGCCGCCGATCAGATGGCCGTTGGCACGCATGTTCTCGGCTACATACTTATCGCCGACCTTGGTCTTTTCATAGCGGATGCCAAGCTCGTCAAGTGCCTTATAAAGGCCGAAGTTGGACATGACTGTAGTGACAACCGTGTTGTTTGTCAGCTCGCCCTTCTCCTTGAGATAGCGGGCATAGATGTACATGATATGGTCGCCGTTGACGACGCGGCCCTTTTCATCAACCGCGAGGCAGCGATCCGCGTCGCCGTCGAACGCAAAGCCGACATCGAGGTGCTGTTCCACAACGAGCTTCTGCAGCGATTCGATATGCGTGGAGCCGCAATCCTTGTTGACATTCAAGCCGTCCGGCGTGTTGTGGATCACGCAGGTCTCGGCGCCGAGAGCATCGAACACGCTCTTTGCAATCTGCCACGTGCTGCCGTTGGAGCAGTCAAGGCCGACGCGCTTGCCCTTATAGGACTGCGTCGCAAGCGAGATCAGATAGCCGACGTAGCGGTTGCGGCCTGCGGCATAGTCGATCACATGGCCGATATTTTCACGCGTCGCGTAGGGCGCTTCGGGGATCTTGCCGTCGAGATACTTTTCGACCTCGTCGATGACCTCCTCCTCCATCTTCTCGCCGTCGCCGTTCAGCAGCTTGATGCCGTTGTCATAATACGGGTTATGGCTTGCGGAAATCATGATGCCGCAATCAAAATCTTCGGTGCGCGCCACGTAGGAAACGGACGGCGTTGTGGTGACGTGCAGCAGATATACATCCGCGCCGGAGGACGCAAGACCCGCCGATAAAGCATCCTCAAACATATAGCTTGAAAGGCGCGTGTCCTTGCCGATCAGGATTTTAGCTTTATGGCCCTGTCCGTAATACCAGCCGAGAAACCGGCCGACCTTGAACGCATGCTCAACGGTCAGGTTTACATTCGCTTCGCCGCGGAAACCGTCGGTGCCGAAATATTTTGACATTGTCTTTCCTCCCTTGGTGCTCAAAAATGTCTCAAAAGTACGATCTGTACCCACGTTCGTCATTGTATCATATACAAAAAAGCCTGTCAATACGACAGAATTTGTATAAATAATGCTTTTTGCATCATATCTGCTTTCATTGGCTAATATACCTTTTCAGGAATAAAAAGGGAATTTCTGCTGCAAGGACTTGTATTTGCTTCAAAATACCTGTAAAATAATAGAGAACGGAACGTGGAGGAAATGAAATATGCAGATCGTTTGCACGCAGGAAGCGCATACATTCGGTGGGCCGGGGGTCTTTTATCTCGGCAAAGCGGAGGAATTGGAGCAGCAGCTTTTGGCCGCCTATCGCGGTAAAGTGCGGCTGATCTATCTGGATCCGCCGTTCCGTACCGGTGAAGCCTTCTCCATGAAAATCGGGCAGGGTCGAAATGCCGAAAAAATAACGCTGTACGAGGATGTGCTTACCACGGAGGAATATGTGGCGTGGATGCGTCGTGTGCTGACGCTTTGTCATGCGCTGCTCGACGCCAAGGGCTCGGTGTATGTGCATTTGGATTACCGCATGTCTGCACGTATCCGGCTGCTGCTGGATGAGATCTTCGGTGAAGCGAACTTTATGAACGAGATCATTTGGCCGTATAAGACCGGCGGACGCAGTAAGCGATATTTTCCGCGCAAACACGATACGATCCTGTTCTACCGCAAATCAAAGCAGGTGTATTTCAACATAGCCGCTGTCGGAGTCCCGCGCGGGGCCGAGCGGCGCAACCACAAGATCGGAAGAGCGTCGTGTAGGGAAAGAGTG
>CAMHJE010000043.1:0-17422 GCA_946185305.1 uncultured Clostridia bacterium
CGAGCGTCATGGCCTCGGTCTGATCGTGGGTAACATAGATAAACGTCGTGTTGATGCGGTGGCGCAGCTTGATGATCTCCGCGCGCATCTCGTTGCGCAGTTTGGCGTCCAAGTTGGAAAGCGGCTCGTCCATCAGCATGACCTTCGGTTCACGGACGATGGCTCTGCCGATCGCGACACGCTGCCGCTGACCGCCGGACAACGCCTTCGGTTTTCTTTGCAGATATTCGGTGATGCCGAGAATCTCGGCGGCCTCGCGCACCTTCTGGTCAATTTCACGCTTCGGGACCTTGCGGAGCTTCAGCGCGAACGCCATGTTCTCATACACGGTCATGTGCGGATAGAGGGCGTAGTTCTGGAAAACCATCGCAATATCTCTGTCCTTGGGCGCGACATCGTTGACGAGTTTTCCGTCGATGTACAGTTCGCCGTCGGTGATCTCTTCGAGACCGGCGACCATACGCAATGTGGTGGATTTACCGCAGCCGGAGGGACCGACGAAGACGATAAATTCCTTGTCGGCGATTTCGAGATTGAAATCATCGACCGCGGTGACCTTGTTGTCGTAGACCTTCTTGATGTTTCTGAGGCTCAGATTTGCCATACAACCTTTGACTTTAACGATCCCGGACTTCTCCAACGAACCGTCTCGCGTTCCGTGCTTTGTCGGACACGCATTGCGGCACGTCTCCACAGTGCCGCACCCCAAGCCGAGGGGCGCCCCAATTCGAGGCGGGGCGGATATCCTCCTTTTTATGCAGCCCTTGCCGCCTCATAAAGTGGAGTGAAGCGGTGCAGGCCGATTGACAAGGTGCTGTTCCTTTCGGAACACATATATTTTACATAAGGGCGGGAGACCTGTCAAGACATTATATGAAAACGATTACGCATTTTCCGCTTTTTTCTTCGATGAGCGAACGGATACGGTAATAGGCGAACAAAAACCGCCCCTTATGGGGCGGCAACAGGATATGCTTTTGCCGTTACAGCGAATGGACGTACTGCACAAACGGCGCGTCGATCTTCTCGACGGCGGCCTTGGCTTCGGCTTCGGTACGGAACAGGCCGAACACCGCCGAGCCGCTGCCGCTCATCTGCGCGGCAATCGCGCCCGCGTCCGACAGCTGCTGCTTGAGCGCACCGATTTCGGGGACGCGTTCGATGGCGGGCGGCTCCAAAACATTCTGCATCGAAGCGGCAAGCGCATCTAAATCACCCCTCGACAGCGCCGCCATCGCGCCGAAGGTATCGACCTTCGGACGGGGCAGGGGGAGCGCCCGGAACAGCGCGCCGGTCGAAACGCCCTCATTCGGCTTACAGAGAACAAAATGCAGCCGGTCTTTGATGGCAAACGGCGTTAAAATCTCACCGACGCCCTCGCAGCGGCAGGTACCGCCGACCAGACAAAACGGCACGTCTGCACCGACCGCAAGCGCGATCCGGGACAGCGTTTGGTCGTCGCACATCCGGTGCAGCCGCTGCAGACCCCGCAGCACCGCCGCCGCATCCGCGCTGCCGCCGCCGAGGCCCGCCTCCGCAGGGATGCGCTTTTCACAGCGGATGCGCGCGCCGCAGCCGGTTTCCTGCCGGTACAATTCAGCCGCGCGGAACATCGTATTGTCCGGCGGGAGCGTCATGCCGGTCACGGTGACCTCGACCGTGCGGGATTTTTCGATGAATACACGATCGAAAAGGCTGACCGTGTGCATGATCGTGTCGATGGCGTGGTACCCGTCCTGCCGTTTATACAGGATGCCGAGCGTGAGATTCAGTTTGGCGAGCGCAAGCTCCTCAATGATCGTTTTCATACCAAAAGTATAGCACCAAAGCGAACATTGCGCAAGCGCCGCGCGGCGAAAGAACCGGCGCGGATGAAAAAAACACTTTGACAGTCGTTTCATCTATGGTATAATGCGTTCATAGCAACGAATGAGGTAAACGGGAAATGCAGCTTTGTCCGCTTTGCAGCGGTTCTTCGGGAAATGCCACCTATGTCTCGGCGGGGAATACGCGGCTGCTCATCGACGCCGGGCTGTCGTGCCGCAGGATCACCGAGCTTTTGGGGCAGATTCATGTCGATCCGCTGCAGCTGTCGGCCATTCTGATCACGCATGAGCATACCGACCATATCAAGGGCGTGAATATCCTGTCGAAGCGATACCATCTGCCGGTCTATGCCAACGTGCAATGCTGGGGCATGATGCGGGAGCAAATGGACGGCGTAGCGCCGGAAAACATGCGCGTCTTTGAAAGCGACCGGGAGTTTTTCATCGGGGAGACCGCGATCCTGCCGTTTTCCACCTACCACGATTCGGCGCACGCGGTCGGATTCACGATCCGGCATAAGGGCGAAAAGGCCGCCGTCTGCACCGACTGCGGGCATATCGACACACGCATCTTAGACACGCTGGCGGACAGCGGCATCGTGCTGCTCGAGGCGAATCATGACGTGGATATGCTGATGGCGGGCAGCTATCCGTATCTGCTGAAAAAGCGCATCCTGTCCGGCAACGGGCATCTCAATAACGAGGATTGCGGCAAGGCGCTCGTTGAACTGTATAAGCGCGGCGTGAAGTGCGCCATACTGGGGCACCTGTCCGCCGAGAACAACTATCCCGATCTTGCGCTGATCTCGGTGCTGACCGCGCTGCAAAACGCGGGCGTCGCCGGCGATATGCAGGTGATCGTCGCCAAGCGCGACGAGCCGACGGGGGTGTTCACGATATGACCGTCAAGCTCTGCTGCGTCGGCAAGCTCAAGGAGTCGTTTTTTATCGACGCCTGCGCCGAATACCAAAAGCGGCTCGGACGGTTCTGCACCGTCAAAATCGCGGAGGTGCCGGACGAAAAAGCGCCCGAAACGCTTTCGCCCGCCGAGGAGGAGCAGGTGAAAACGCGCGAGGGCGAACGGCTGCTTGCCGCTATTGACCCCAAGGATCATGTGATCGCGCTTGCCATCGGCGGCAAACGGTATACCTCCGAGGCGTTCGCAGCGCACTTGGAAACCCTCGAAACGCGCGGCGCGCGCACACTCGCGTTCGTGATCGGCGGCAGTCTCGGCTTGTCAAAGGCCGTTTTGCAGCGGGCGGATGAAACGCTGTCGCTGTCCGACATGACGCTGCCGCACCGGCTTGCGCGGGTCGTACTGCTCGAACAAATATTCCGGGCGTATAAGATACGCCGCAACGAAGCATATCATAAATAGAAGAAACGAGAGGAGAACCGCATGAGAAAAAGAATCATCGCATGGCTGCTTGTCTGCCTGTTCGCATTGTCGTCGCTGACCGGCTGCATCAAGCTGCCCATCCGCATCCCACTGCCGAAGATCACGTTCGGCTTCACCGCAGAGCCTTCCGAGGCGCCGGTTGCCCAGACTACGCAGGTCCCGCCGTCCACCGAGTCGGACCCGACTGCGGCGCCGGAACCCACCGAAGCCCCCGCAGCGACCGAAGTGCCAAAAGCCACCGAAGCGCCTGCCGAGCCGACCGAAGCGCCGGCCGAGCCGGCTGCACCGAACGATGCGGAAAAGACGGCGGCCAGCGAAGCCTTCGCCGCATTCGACCGTCAGTTCTTCCTGGATTACCTGTCGGACGATCTTACGTCGGTCAAGCAGTTTTTGAAGCATCCGGAGAACTTCGGCATCGACGTGACGACGCTGGAAAACTCGCTCGGCTCTTATCTGGAGGACGAGGACAGTGAAACCGAGGCATGGTATACGGAAAAGCTCGAAGCCCTGCATGCCATCGACCGCAGCGCGCTGACCGAAAAGGAGCAGTTTGCTTATGATATCATCGAGCGCAGCTGCACCAATGCGCTTGCGCTGAACGAATACTACGGCATGTATGAGCCGCTCGATATCTATACGGGCATCCAGTCCGATCTGCCGCTGGAGTTCTGGCTCTTCGATATCTACAACAAGTTCGACGCGGAATCGTATCTCGATCTGCTGGCCGACGTGCCGCGCTTCTACAGCGAGCTGTTGACCTATGAGCAGTACCGCGCCGAAAAGGGCTGGTTCATGACGGAGAACGCCTTGGATCAGGTCCTGGAGGATCTCGATGAGATCATCAACGCGCGCGAGACGATCTTTTTGATCTCGACCTACAACGCCGCAGTCGATGAACTGACCGATCTGACGGAGGCGGAAAAGACCGCGCTGAAGGAGCGGAACCATTCGCTGCTGGTCAACGAATTCTATCAGGCGCACGTTGATCTGAAGGCGGGTCTTGAAGCCCTCCGCCCGAGCTGCCGCAAGCCGCAGGGCGCGGCGTCCTGCAAGGATCCGCTGATGCTGGAATACTACGAGAAGCGCCTCGAAACGCTTTGCTCGGACAACAAGACGACCGACGAGATCGCGCAGATTCTGTATGAGCAGGTCCTGCGCTCCTACCGCGAATACTACGATGCGCTGAACAAGCTCAGCTATGACGTCGATCCGTATGAGACGAAGGTGACCGAAGGCACGATCGCCGCGAATGTCGATTACCTGCACAACCTGCTCGATCCGCTGCTGCCGGCGCTGCCGGAAGTGGTCGTCACCTACCGCGAGGTGCCGGAGGAGATGCATGAGCTGCTGTCGCCCGCGTTCTATCTGAACCCGTCGTTTGACGAATGGCAGGACAACCTGATCGTCATCAACCAGCCGGAGAAGGAAGAACAGATCTTGTTTACGCTCGCGCATGAGGGCTTCAACGGTCATCTGTATCAGTTCATCTATCATCGCTCGATGGAGGATCTGTCCTGGTCGCAGCAGATTCTGGAATCCACCGCGTATGCGGAGGCATGGAGTCAGGAATCCGAACGGCTGCTCGCCCTGCACGCGACCGGCTCGCAGAAAGCGCCGGTGCTCACCGCGATCCATGCGTATAAGCAGTTCGTGACGACGCTGATCTGCTACTGCGGCGTGGCGGTCAACTACACGGAGGGCATGACGCCCAAGAAGCTCGGCGACTATCTCTATAAGACGTTCGGCTTCAGCCGCGAGCTCGGCCCGGAGCTGTTCTCCGACGCTGTGGACGCGCCGTTCTATATCATCAATTACGCGTACAGCTATGCGCGCCTGCAGGATATCCAAGAGAAGATGCAGACAAAGCTCGGCAAGGCATTCGACGAAAAGGCGTTCTTGAAGGCTTACCTCGACTGCGGCCCCGCGCCGTTCGACATGATCGAGTCCAAGCTCAACGTCTGGGCGGATGAACTGCTCGCAAAGTAAAAGACAGCCAAATGCAAACGTCCCGCTTCGTGCGGGACGTTTGCTGTATATGAGGGAAACACTCAGCGCGTATGGCGCAGGCTGTGCACGGCGCGAACAAGGTGCAGAATCGAGATAAAGAGAATGACCGACAGGATGATCGCGGTCACGGAGGCGGTGAGCGGCAGCAGACGCTGTCCGGCGTCCGGATCGTTCACCATGATCAGCGTGTTTTGCAGCGTGAGGATCGACACGAGCGCGTCGATGAAATTGATCGAACGCAGCTCCTTCACAAGCGGATCGCGGCTGACACGGCGCCTGCGAAGATGGACGATCGCCATGGTGATCTTATAGGTTGTATAGGCCGCCATCGCAATTGCGGGGATCAGCCCGAGCGAAACGGGTTTAACGAGCATGACCAGCATCGTAAACGGAACGAACAGTGACAGGTTCAGCGGCACGAGCGCCGCGGATACCGCCACTCGCACGCGGCTGCGGATGCGCTTGCGCTGCTTCTTGGGCAGCGCGCGAATGCGGTACTCGCAGATGAGCACCGTGCCGCGAAGCACGGCAAGCAGCAGATAGTAGACGCTGATGCTGCCGTGCCACACCGATCCGCGCCGGATCCCGAGCCAGCTGTTGTACAGCGCAAACAGCACCGTGACGGCAAACGAGCCGAGCGCGGCGAGCAGGGTTTTGAAATTGTAATCGGTTTTCCAGCGCTGCCAAAGAACCGCAAGCATATCCTGCATAAAAACGAAAAAGAGCCACCGCAAACGCGGCGGCTCGTGCTGTCCATAAAAGCGGGGACAATGGCCCCTTTGTTACTGCTTCTTGCCCTGGTTGGCGACGGCCTGCATCTTGGCGGCAATCGCTTCCTGGTCGCCGAGGTAGTAGTGCTTGAGAGTGTTGAAGTTCTCGTCGAACTCATAGACGAGCGGCACGCCGGTCGGGATGTTGACGCCGATGATCTCGTCGTTGGAAAGATTGTCGAAATACTTCACGAGGGCGCGGAGGGAGTTGCCGTGGGCCGCGATGATCACGCGCTTGCCGGCGAGCATGTCCTTCTTGATGACCTCTTCAAAGTACGGCACGACGCGCTCGATGGTGGTTTCGAGGCTCTCATGCGCGGGCAGAAGGGCGGGATCCACGTCACGGTAAGCGGCCTGCTTGGACGCGTTGCGCTCGTCGTCCGGTTCAAGGGCCGGGGGCTTCACATCGAAGGAGCGACGCCAGATCTTGACCTGATCCTCACCGTACTTGGCGGCGGTCTCGGCCTTGTTCAGACCCTGCAGCGCGCCGTAGTGACGCTCGTTGAGCTTCCAGCTCTTGACGACGGGCAGCCATGCACGATCCATCGAATCGAGCGCGAACTGCAGCGTGTGGATCGCGCGCTTGAGGTAGGAGGTGTAGCAGATATCAAAGTCGTAGCCTGCTTCCTTCAGCACGACGCCCGCCTGCTTGGCCTCGGCCATGCCCTTTTCGCTCAGCTCCACATCGGTCCAACCGGTGAACAGGTTCAGCTTGTTCCATTCGCTCTCGCCGTGGCGAAGCAATACCAATTTCATAGAAGTCCTCCAAACTGCGCCGCTGTCCGCGTGCGCATTATTTTTCATCTATCATTGTAGCAAAAACCGCGCCGGATTGCAATATAATTCTTGGTAAATCGCTCCGCCCCAAATCGCCGCGATGCCGCGCCCGCTTTGCGCCGGTGCCAAACAGACAAGGACGGCAGCGCGGATAAACCCGGCACGCACCCCCAAAGCATAGCCTTGCAGACCGGCGCTTGGGCGGCACGGAAAATCTTTTCTTGACATTTTCTTTACTTACGCCGCATAATACAGACAGATCGTTTTCGGAGGACAGGACGCTTTACGAAAAGGCTTCCTTTGTCTTCCCCGGCAGACTGTACCGCTTATGAAAAGGAGGGCCCGCTCCATGGACAAAAGAAACGATTGCTCCAAGAAAGCGATCCGGGAGGCGCTGATCCGTCTGTCCCGGCTCAAGCCGTATACCGAAATCTCCGTCCGCGAGCTGTGCCGGGAAGCCAAGGTGTCCCGCTCCACCTTCTATAACAACTATCGGTTTTTCAACGACGTCATCACGGAAATCAGCGAAGCGTTTATGGAAAGGCTGCGGGGCAAGCGTTTGACCCGGGCGTTCTTCGATTCCCTGCGCGACAACGGCGACGAGCTGCATCTTTTGCTGGAAAGCGGCGTGTTCGGACGGGAATTCAGCCTGTATCTGCGGCAGATCGTACAGGATGAGCTGGCGGCCGGACAGCAGAACGAGCCGGGAGATATCTCCGTCAATGTCATCACCCTATATCACGCCTTCGGCATCCTCGGCGTGCTGCAGAATCTTTTGGATGTGCAGGCCGATCCGCAGATCAAAGGCGAGGTCTTTCGGTGCGGCATCGACACGCTCATGGAGATCATCGAAAACTTTACCGATCCGTCCTCCCCGCGATAATGGACATTTTACCGCTTTTTGGTACAACAAAGCAGGGAACGCGTTGTTATTCTTTGTGTAATATGATATACTATCCGCAGAAAGCGTCGAAGCTGCTCGAACGCTGCATGCGGATATTTTTATAAGAGAGGGGTTTCTATGACAGAGAAAAGAAAACAGGCGATCTGGAAAAACTTTATTCATCTGATCCGGCAGATCCGGCTGCCTATCCTGCTCCTTGCACTTGCTTTTCTTCTCAATCTCGGCAAGGCCGCGATCGAGCTGACGATCCCGGAACGGATCGCCGGACTGACGGAGCTGGAGCTGGCCGGCGCAGACAGCCCGGTGGTAAAGGCTGCGGTCAGCATTTGCCTCACGATCTTTGCATTGGCTTTGGTGGAGTTTGTCGGCGGTCTGGCCGCAACCTATATCACGTATATTGCCAAAGCCCGCATCAACCGCGACTTTCAGACGGTCGCCTCCCGCAAGGTGTTCTCCCTGACCACCGGCGAGGTGGAGGCGCGCGATCCCAAGGCGTTCATCTCCCGGATCACGACCGATACCGGCTTTGTGAGCGATTTTCTGATCGACCTGCTGGTTATGGAGATCCCGCGGCTGTATTTCCTTATCAGCACGCTTGTGAGAGTGTCCCGCATGGGCAACGGCACGCTGGTGCTCAGCTTTATCCTGATCATCCCGGTCATCGTTCTCGGCTCTCTGTGGTCCGGCCGTGTGACGTATAAAAGTCAGAGCCGGCTGCAAAACGCCATTGCCCGCCTAACGGCAAGACTGGCCGAAAAGGTGGAGCATGTGGAGATCATCAAGGCCTACAACAAGACCGAGGACGAGATCGCGGACGGAGAAGGCTTCATCGACGAGATGAAGACCGCCCAAAAGAAAACCACGTTGGCCGCCGCCTTCAATCAGCTGATTGCCAACATCTTGTTTGTGGTGCCGACGCTGATCATCATGACGGCGGGCGCGGTGCAGCTTCTTGGCGGGGATATCACCACGGCGCAGTTTATCGCCTTCTTCGGTCTCGGCGCGACCTACCAAAAATACATCGCCGACCACCTCACGCTGTGGGTGCTGGCGAAGAAAGCGCAGGGCGCGACGCTGCGCATCTCCGAGATCTTAACGCTTGAGGAGGATCGCGGCGGCAGCCGGAAGGCGGAACAGCCCGGCGATCTGGTCTTTGACCGCGTCAGCTTTTCGCTCGGCGGGAAGGAGATTCTTTCCGACATTTCCTTTACGGTGAAAAGCGGCAGCAAGTTTGCTATTGTGGGCGAGAGCGGCTCCGGAAAATCGACGCTCTTAAACCTAATCGAACAGTTCTATCGCCCCGCGCAGGGCCGTATCACGCTCGGCGGCGCGGACGTGCGCGAATTCGAGATCGGCAGCTACCGCCGTCTGTTCTCCTACCTGCCGCAGAATGCGCCGGGCTTTGGCGGAACGGTGCGGGACTTCCTTTGCTACGGGTCAAAGGCCCCGCATTCCGACGAAGAACTGACGGCGCTCTTGGAAAAGGTCGATATGCTCGAAAGCATCGAGGCGCTGGGTGGTCTGGACTATGAGGTCGGGCCGGGGGCATCGAAGCTCTCCGGCGGACAGAGGCAACGCTTGGCCGTGGCGCGTATGCTGCTGACGGATGCAGGGATCGTTCTTGCGGATGAGGCGACGAGCGCGCTGGACATCACCGGCGCGAAGCGCATTGCGGCTTTGATCGACGCATACGCCGCAGGGAAGACAAGGGTGATCGTCGCGCACGATCTGTCTACCGTGCGGGATGCGGACACGATCCTTGTTCTCGAAAGAGGCCGGATCGTCGGCTGCGGCACCCATGAGGAACTGAAAACAGGCTGTCCCGCCTATCAAAGCCTGTTATCGGCCGGAGAGGAGGAGAGAGCATGAAAAACATGGACAGTCTTGCGAAGGAAAACGTCACGGTCAAAACGAAAAAGCCCTTAAAGACGCTCTATCGGGGCGTCAAACTGCCGGTGTTCCGCACCTTGCTCGGATCGCTGCTGTACCTGGCAGGCACGCTGGTCGTCGCTACGCAATCCGACGCCGTCGCCGCGATCTCCGTCGGCAACTTTACGGATCTTTCGCCGATTTTCACCTATGCGCTGATGTGCACCATCGGCTATGTATTCTTCTATGCGAGCGTGGTGGCCGACCTCGGCTTTGTGGAGCTGGCGGCGCGGATCCGCAAAAAGATCTGGAAAAAGGTCATGCACTTCCCGTTCAGCACCTTCGACCGGGAAAGCCCGAACCGGGTGCTGAGCCGTGTCACCTCCGACCCGGAGTATTCCTATCTGCCCTTTAAGCTCCTGCAGCTAGCCTTTACGCTTCTTGCTTTCCTGCTGATCGTTCTGGTGGGCGACGCGGCCATCGGGGAGCTGGCGCTGCTGCTGATCGTGGGCTTCCTCGTCACCATGGGCATCATGTTCTTTTCCGCCCGCTTCAGCGAGCGGGGCGCCGTGTATGTGGCCGGCAAGCTCGCCGCCTTTACCGCCTTCCTCGCCGAACGCTTCGGCCGCATCCGCTTCATCAAGGCCATGAACGGCGAGGAAAAAGAGAATGCCGCAAGCCTGCGCTATATCGGAGAACGCTATGAGGCGGACAAGTATAATGCCATGGCGAATACCTTTGTGCAGTTCGGGCAGACGTTCTTGACCTTCGTGTTGTTCAACGCCGCGTTTTTGGTCGGCGGCATCCTCATTCAAAACGGCCGCGTCTCCTCGACGACGGCGCTGGCGGCCTTCTATGCGTATGGCGGCAATCTGGTGCTGGTGTTCCAGTTCTTTGCGCAGTTCCCGTCCGTGTTCGCCGCGACAAAGGGCGGCAGCAAAAAGATCGTCTCTATCCTGGAGGAGGCGGAGGAAGATCCGGATCGGGGCAGCAGCGAGCCGCCGGCCGCCGGTGATCTAAGCGTGAACAAGGTCTCCTTCGGTTACGGCGATAAGGAGGTCGTCCGCTCCGTGAGCTTCTGCATCCCCAAGGGAAAGATTACGGCCATCGTCGGCCCGAACGGGAGCGGCAAGACCACGGTGCTGCGCCTGCTCGACCGCCTGTACCCGGATTATGACGGCGATATCCGGATCGGAGAAGCCGGAAGCGAGGTATCCCTGCGCGCCTGGCGCGATCGCTTCGGCGTCGTCAGTCAGAACGCCGCGCTGTTCGAGGGCAGCATCCGCGACAATATCTGCTACGGGGTCAAGGATGTGAAGGAGGAGGAGCTGCAGGCCGTCGTCGCGTTGGCCTGCCTGGAGGATGTGATCGCCTCCCACGAGGGCGGGCTGGACTTCAATGTCGGCTTCAACGGGGAAAAGCTCTCCGGCGGCGAGCAGCAGCGCGTTGCCATTGCGAGAGCCATGCTGAAAAATCCCGAGTACCTCATTTTGGATGAAGCCACCGCCAATCTTGACCCGGTTACCGAGAAAAAGATCAGAAGCAGCATCAAAGCCCTTGCCCAAGGCAGAACGGCCATCATCGTGGCGCACAGCTTCCGCACGGTGGCCGACGCCCATCATGTGATCGTGATGAACGGCGGGACGGTAGAGGACGAGGGAAGCGTGGAGGAGCTGAAAGCGAAAAACGCATTTTTCAAGAGCTTTGCCGAGGCCTGAGAGGAGAGAACCATGCTGTTCAAGTATTTGGAATGGATCCGTCTGCTGCGCGACATGAATCGGTATCAAAAGGTGGACGATTATAACGGAACGGCCGTTTTGGAGCATCTTTACAAGTTCTATCCCGAAGGCGCCGTCTGCAGCGACGGCAGCTCCTATCACGCGCTGTTCCGGACGGGACCGGAAAACAAGCTGCTGATCGTATTGGACGGCGGCGGCTTCGCCTATGACAAATATACCGCGGCCCGGCCTTCCGGCGATGCGTTCGATGAAAACAACCCGACGTTTTACGACGCCTGGTGCAAGCCGAGCAAGAACGCGTATGCCCGCCTGAGCATGTTCCATGAAAAGTGCAGACAAAGCCCCTTTTACGGCTGGAGCCTGCTGTACGTGCCCTATGCCACCGGGGATTTCCACGGCGGCGCCGGGGAATTTACCTACGAGGACCCGGAGGGGAAGGAGCGCATCTTTTATGCACACGGCAATATCAATCTGCACCTCAGCATCGACTTTATCAAGCAGTTTTGTCCCCAACCGGAAAAGCTGGTCGTCCTCGGCTGCAGCGCGGGCGGCTTCGGCACCGCCTTTGTCGGCAACGACATTCTGAACTGCTTCCCCGATTGCACGGACTGCACCTGCATCGTGGACGGCGCGGCCATCGACTGCGATCTGAAAGCATGCGTGGAAACGCTCTGGCAGGCACCAGCCTCCATCGCGGCGGCGGTTCATACGAATGACATTGTTGCCGACGGACTGGAATACCTCTATGCGCAGCAGAAGGGCCGGGTCAAGATCGGTTATGTGATCTCCCTGCGCGACTTCGCGCTGATGCGGTATCAGAACTTTATCGACACAAATAAAGTGATGGGCTGGTCGCCGGAGGCGGGGGAGCGCATCGAGCGCATCATCTGCGGCACGGTGAAGCGCCTGTCTGCCTCGATCCCCACGTTCAGCTATTTTCTCTATAACTACAACTTCAACGACATCAAGGGACGGCCCGTCGCGTCCAACGGGGCGACCTCGCATTGCTGCCTCTGGGTGCCGGAGTTCATGCGCTTTACGCGCGAGGGCTGCACCGGCCTGCAATGGGTCAAAAACGTGATCGACGGAAAAACAACACAGATCGGCAAGGACCTGCTGGGCTGAGATGCCCGATGCGATCGGGCACAACGCAGACACAGCGTATCCGCATCAAAAACCGTATATCCGAAAACAGATCTTTTATGCAAGTCACGAACCACCCTTTTATAGGCGGTTCGTGACTTATGCGTTTAGGCGGTTGAGCGAAGCGAAACAGTAAACCATCCGCTGTGCGGGCGAGAAACATACAGTTCTGCACGCACGAAGCGCTTGTGCAAGCACCACGTTGCGCTCACCCCTTATGGGTGTATGCATCCATAAGAAGCCGAAAATACAGTAAAACAGACTTTATTTGCCGACAGCGCACGCAGGTTGTGCGCGTGAAAAACAAACTTATGCTGTTTAGGTAGCCTCTTCACAAAATATATGTAAAATTATAACATAGGCATCCATAATCTGCAGTGGATGCAAAAACAGGAGGTTTTGAATGAAACGAATTATCAGTATCGCTCTTTGCCTGATCTGCCTGCTGTCCGGCTTTATTGCCTGTAAAGCAGAGCCGGAGCCGGTCGATCCCAACAACTGCAAACACGAGCGGCATGATCCGGAAACGACACGCTGTCTCGTCTGCAATAAGCGTATCGATCATCACTATGAGGGCGATACGTGTACGCTCTGCGGCAAAAAAACAGAGTTCCTTTGGGACTGCATCAAGAAAAACGCCGAATTGATGGACATTCTGAAAAGCGGCGGACATGAGAACAAGGGCACCGTCGAACGCATGACCTATGAGACCTTCGCCTACAACATCCAATCCCTGACCGGCGAGGAAAAGATGATCGAAAAGGAAGCGTTCGTTTACCTGCCTTACGGCTACGATCCCGCAAAGAACTATAACGTACTGTTCCTGCTGCACGGCTCAACCGATCAGGCGGGCTACTGGCTCGCGCAGGAGCCGTACCACGCGGAGGACTCGACCTACGTATCCACCGGCAACTACACCAAGGAGATGCTGGACTACTTGATCGGCACCGGAAAAGCCGAGCCGTGCATCGTCGTCACGCCGTCGCTGTACAACGATCACGACAATTATAAGGAAGAAAACAAATATGTCGCCGCGAACTTCGGACATGAGCTGACCGAGTACCTGCTGCCCGCCGTGGTGGAGCGCTATTCGACCTATGCCAAAACGACGGACGAGGTGATCGCGCAGCGTGAGCACTTTGCCTACGCAGGCCTGTCGCTCGGCAGCATGACGAGCTTTGCCTCGATCATGACGTATTGCTTGCCGTACTTTGCCTATATCGGCTCGTTCAGCGGCCCGGCGACGGACGCGGATGCGGTGATCGAAGCGCTGAACGGTCCTGAAAAGGACTATGCGATCGCCTACTGGTACTGCGCGATCGGCGATCGGGACAAGACCGGCGGTGATTTTTACGGCGATGTGCATAAAACCTATAAGAAGCTTGTCGCGGGCGTGGACCGGCTGGTCGACGGGCAAAACTGCGACATGGTCGATGTCTACGGCGCGAACCACACCTACGAATGCTGGCTGACCTGCCTTTATAACGCGCTGCCGAAGTTCTTTCGGTAAGAAAGGATGATCTGTATGAAGAAGCGGATAACCGTAAAATGCATCGGTCTGCTGCTTGCGCTGCTGCTCTTGACAGCGTGCGCGCCGAAACAGACTGCCGTGACGGTCCCCGCGGAAACGCCTGCGCCGACGCCGGTGATTGCGCTGATTTCCGAGCATGACGGCGGCGTGATCCGGCTGAACGACGAGGTCATCACGACCTACTGGGAGACGGACTTTGCAGACAGCCTCGATTATCTGAAAGAAAACTGCTTCAAATCCACCTATGAAGCGCACGATGGTCAGGATTTGCAACTGCACTGGTCCGGTGGCACCGCACCGTATACGGTCGAATATGCCATGGACCCGGATTTTCAAACATCCGTCTCCCTAACGACCGAACGTGACCGCATCCGTCCGGGCGATCTGTACCCGCATACCGCCTACTGGTATCGCGTGACGGACGCGGAAGGCAATACGTCTGCTGAGGGGTCGTTTGTCAGCGGCGACGGGCCGCGCATCATTCTGGCGCGGGAGCGCGTGGATTCGTCGGGCGTGAAAAATGTGCGCGATCTCGGCGGTTATGCGGCGGCCGACGGTAAAACCGTGAAGTACGGCATGCTGTACCGCGGCGGCATGTTTCTGTATCCGAACGGAACTGCCAATAAAACGCATCGGCTCACGGACTATGGCCGCGCTGTGATCGGCCGGTGGGGGCTGAAAACGGAAATCGACTTAAGGGACGATTCCGATTTCGGCGGGCAGACCGAAGCCGCATTTGAAAACTGCGCCTATCTGCGCGTGACCTATCGCGGCTATACGTCCATCTTTCCGTCAGATACCGCGACGGATACCGTTTATTATGACGAACGCTCCCCGGAAGCGTTTCATCAGATCTTTTCGCTGCTGGCCGAGGAACAAAACTATCCGGTATACTTCCACTGCCTGATCGGGCAGGACCGCACCGGCACGCTGGCATACTTGATTCTCGGCTTGCTTGGGGTGGATTTTGAGGACATCACGAAGGACTATGAGCTTTCGGCGTTTTCGGCGGTCGGCAGCATGAACCGTGAAAAGGACTGGAACTATTCGGGCGACGGCGTGCCGATGGGTACGCACCATGTGGATCGCGTATGGGAAACCACGAATGCGATGATGCTGCAGTATTACGGCACGGACTCCGGTTTGCTTTCGGATGCTGTCGCCAACTATCTGCTGCGCGAATGCGGCATCACGGAAGAGCAGATCGTATCCGTTCGCAGGATCCTGCTGGAATCTTAAAACACGGCATAAAGGAGAGAAGAAAGCCATGAGGAAAAGCATTTGCGTATGCCTGCTGACAGCCTTGCTTGCTCTGCTCGGCTGTACGGCAGCGCAGGAAGCGCCGCAGCGTGCGGTGACGGGCATCGAGGTCGATGCATCACAGGCAAAATACTGGTATCTGTCCGGGCAGGAAATCGATCCGACCGGCTTGGTCGTCACTGCCGTTTACGACGACGGCAGCCGCGCGCCGGTTCCCGCGGAGGATTGTGCGTATCAAAAGCCTCCGTTTGTTCCGGCTGGGGAGAAAGCGGTTACGGTCACGTATGCGGAATGCGAAGCAAGCTATCCGATCTACACGCTGCCGAGCAACTATGAAACAGAGGAATACAAGACTTATCAGATCAGGATCAACGAAAACAAAAGCCAGGTTTCGCTGACTCCGGTTCTCGTCGGGGAAAACAAGCCGTTCGTACTGGTCTGCCCCGGCGGCGGGTATGAAGCCTGTTCAGCCTACGGCAACGAGGGCTATGCCTATGCGGCGCGGATCAAAGAACTGGGTTACAATGCGATCATCCTGCAATACTCGATCAAGATGACGCATCCGACGCCGCTCGACGATGTGAATCTGGCGCTCGATATTATCGCCGAGAACAGCGAATATTGGCGGGTTTCGATGGACAACTATGCGGTGATCGGTTCCTCGGCCGGCGCGCACCTTGTCGGCTGCTGGTCCACGCCGGAGGTCGGCTATGCCAAGTACGGCAAGACAAAGCCCGCCGCCGCGATCCTGTGCTACCCGCTTATCAGTCTGGATATCCGCATGGACTCCGTTCTGCTGCCGGAAAACGCAGATGCGGCTCTGATCGAGAGCCTGTCCGTCGATCAGCAGGTAGACAGCACGTTCCCGCCGACCTATATGTGGATCTTTGAGGAGGACGGTTTAAAGCCGCAGGTTGATCGCATGGATGCGGTGCTGGAGGCAAACAACGTGCCGCATATCACCCGGTACTTCACCGGCGGACGGCACGGCCTCGGTCTCGCGCCCGGTACGGCGGCGGAGGGCTGGCTCGACGAGGCGGTTGCCTTTTGGATCGAGCATATCCAATAAAGGAAGAGACGAAGGATATCGACGTTTATGGACTCGAAACGGAACTGGAAGCACATATGCTGCAGCGTGCTTCGCATCTTACTGTGCGTGATCCTTCTGTGCGGCTGTCAGACGGCTGTTAAGACGGAAAGCACGCCTATTGCTGCGGTTGAGACAGAACCGGCATTTGAAGAAAGCGCACCCTCCGAAGCGCCCGTGCTTGCCGAACCGGATCGCATTCGGACGGTCTATGAGCCGGAAACCGCCTATAGTTGCCCGCCGACGGTGATACAGAAGGTAGAAAACGTGGCGCAGTTTGAAGCGCTTGCCTCGGTGCCGACGCCGCAAGGCGCATGGTTTATCCTGAATGACGCCGGGAATGCGATTTGCCTGCAGGAGAAGGAAGTGCCGCTGCATGAGGTGTTCGCCAAGTGCTACGGCACGATCATTCCCGTGTTCGAGCTTCCGAGCGCATCGGCGGCGGAATCGCTGCAGGCCTTTACCAAAGCTTCACGCACGATGGACTTTCTTGTGGCGGCCGAAACAGCGGAGATTTTGCGGTCCGTTTCGGCTGTCGGCGTCGGCAAGGTGCTGATCACAGACCGCGTGACCGAATCGACTTCACAGGAAGTCTGGAGGGCGGGCGCAACCGCTGTCGTCGTGCCGCAGATTACCGCAGACGAGGCCGCCGACTTGCAGCTGCACTGGATCGCCGTTCTGCTGCAGCCGCCGCTTGCCGCCGAGGATGCTGTGCGGGCGGCGCTGCAATGCGGCGCGGATATGGTTGTGACAACCGATGCACAGGCGGCATACCGCGTCTATTCATCCGCTGTACCGGAATCATCCGTCGTCCGAAAGACGTTTATCGTCGCGCATCGGGGCGTGCATGACCATGCGCCGGAAAATACACTTGCCTCTTTTATGGAAGCGGTCAGGGCAGGTGCAGACGCGGTAGAATGTGATGTGTATATCACCAAGGACGGCCATGCCGTGATCTGCCATAACGAAACCGTCGGTATGTATGTGACCGACGGAACCGATGCACGGGTGGAGGACCTTACGCGGGCAGAACTGAAAGCTCTGCCGCTGAAGGCCGAGGAAGCATATGCAGACGAGCGGTTTGCCTTCCTGGATGAGCTTATGGATGCC
>CAMHJE010000044.1:0-17395 GCA_946185305.1 uncultured Clostridia bacterium
TCGAGCTTGAAGTTGACCTTCGGCATCTTCTCCTCGGGTTTGTCGCCGGGCCAGGAGAGCTTCACGGCCTCCTTGAAGGTGGCCGGCTTGTCGTCGATGAAGTTGATCGCGCACTTGCCGGTGCGGAGGATGTTCTGCGCCGTGTTGGACGAGTTGCGGCATTGCAGCAGCATCGCATAGTAGTCCTTGCCCGCGACGTAATACGGCTGTACGAGCGAGTACGGCCCGAGCGTCGTCATGCCGGATTCGGTCAGCGTGCTGATCAGAACGGTCGGCATCGGGAAGAACATACGCAGGTTTTCAAAGCTGCTCATGGGGATTCACACTCCTTTTTATCATTCGTTTATATATATAGCCGGGCAAAGCCCGATTCATCCCAAACGTTCGGACGGATGCAGCCGCGAGGGGATCTTGCGGCGGTTTACGCCTCAAGCAGCGGCTGCCACACCGCCGTCAGCTCGTCCTTGGCGACGCCCGCCTGCGCCCACGTCAGAAGCGATTCGACAAGGAACTGCGAAAGGAACCTTGCGTTGGCGCGCGGGGCAAGCGCCGTTTCCAAGGGCACGGCAAGCTGCTTGCGCAACCGCACATGCCACGCGCGGGGGAGAACGGAAAACGCCGCGATCGCCGCCGGGTCCATAAACAGCGCCCGGTGCCGCGCGGCGAAGGAAACCAGTCCGTCGTATTCCGCCGAGAGAATCTCCATCGGCATGCCGCTGCCGAAGGCCTTGTGCATATCGGCTGTCGCGGCCTGCCAGTCCTCCAGCATAAACGTCGCCACCAGCGCGTCCTTCGACGAAAAATAGTTGTATACCGTGCCGACGCCGACGCCGCACGCGCTTGCTACGCCGCGTATCGTCAGCGCGCCGTAGCCGCATTCGTTGATCTGCCGCCGCGCTTCGTCCAGCAGCTTTTCCCGACAGTTTTCGATGATCTTCGGCATGGAGAGCTTCCTTTCTCCGCAAGGGGACGGCATTTGTAAAAACTTAATATGAACCCGTTCATAATAATTATAACACGGAAAAACCGGTTGTCAATCGAGGATCGGCAAAAATCGGTAAACAATTTATCGATTTTTTTCGACAGGGACGGACGAACCCAAATACAAAAGAGGAACGGCCATGGACCGTTCCTCCTCGATGCTTTTCCGATCAGTCGCGCGGGGCGTGCATCCATGCCACGCAGCAGTCCTCGGTCACATGCAGACCGAGCTTCTTTTGCAGGTTGACCGAGGGCGTGTTGCCCTCATAGATGTGGCAGTACGGCACCCAGCCGCGCCGCAGGGCTTCGTTGATCAGGTTCTGTTCGAGCGCAAAGCCGACGTGGTGGCGGCGAAAATCCGGGAACACCTCGAGCATGCCCATCGAGCCGTCGTTGTGAAAGCCGATGAACCCGCAAAGTTCGCCATCGAGGTAGCCGGCAAACAGGTCGCCCTTTTCGATCCGGTCGATGATATAGGCCGGGTCGTTGACGTTGTCGTAATGCGTCATCACATCGTCGAGCCGATCCATCGGGTACGGCGCAATCGTGCAGGTCGGCGGCACCTCGTGCGGGGTGCGGCTCGGATAGTAGGCCTGATGGCACGGGCGGCGGCTGTCATAGGTCGGGTAGACGCGCTTGACAGCGTCCCATGCGGCCTTGCCGTGCGATACGACAAGATACAATTCCCCGGCGGCGCGCAGCGCGGCTTCGCCCGCATCGGCGTCGTCGCAGGCCAACTGCGCCATGCCTTTGTGACGCGTTTGCAAAAGGCAAGCGCGGTCGGATACATACAGCACCGGTACGTCATGGCGGCGCAGGGCTTCGAGCATGTCGATATGCAGGGGAACGTTCCTGGACAGGTAACGGATGGCTTGTTCTTTCATGTCAGTTTAACACCTTATAAAAATGTTGATAGTCGGTTTCGCCCTTGAAATGACCGCCCCACTTCCAGCCGTGCTTGGTGAACAGCTTATAGCAGAGGTCCTTTTCGTCGATCATGCCGGGCAGGCCGAGCGTGCGGTCGAGGTACGGCGCGGAGTTTTCCGGCGCGAAGCTGCCGTCCGGGCGGATATAGGGGTTCAGCGCCGGGTTCACGTCGATGGCGACACCGTAGCTGTGCTTGGAAAAATGATGCGTCCCGGTCACAAGGCGGCAGCAGAACGCCGACGTGTTGTTTTCGATCATCGAGGTTCCGTCCGAAAACGGCTCGTTGTAATCGTCGAGCAGCTTCACCGAGGTCAGCGGATATTGCGCGATATACAGCTGATAGAAGATATCCAGCACGTCGTCCGCGACCTTGCGGTGCACGATCATTTCGCCGGTGTGCGTTACGCCGTCGAAGTCCGTATACAAAAGCCGCACATAGCGGAGGTCGCTGATCTTGATCGGACAGTCCTTCGGGTCTTCGGGGAACGTCGTGCCGATGATCCGCGCCTTGGTCGCCTCGGTCAGCGGACAGTACCAGAAATCGTCGCTCTTTTTATAGGTCTTGACCGTTTCGGCACGGTAGGGATCCGGCGTCGGGGTGGGCGTCGGCGTCGGCTCCGGCGTGGGGGTCGGCGTGGGCGAGGGCGTCGGGATCGCGGTAAACGGCGGCTCGGTTACGGCAAAGCTCGGCTGCAGCTCCACCACGGCGGGCGACGGCGCAGCTGTCATAAAAGCGGTCGGCGCGGGCGATTCGGACGCTTCGGGAGCCTCGACAACAGGGGATACGGCGCAGCCGAACAGCAGCAGACAAAGGCAGAGCCAAAGAACAGGATGCTTCATGGCGTCAGCCGCACGGCGGCAAAGATCACAAGCGCGATCCACAGCACAAGCGCGACCGGCACCAGCAGCGTGAACTTGATGTGCTGCGTCTTGTGGCGAAACGCGAGCATCCCGAAAAACGCGCCCGGCGCGCCGCCCAAAAAGGCAAACAGCAGCAGCGTTCGTTCGCGGATGCGCCACACGTGGCGCTTGGCCTTGGCCTTGTCCACGCCGAACAGAATAAACGTGATCACGCTCATAACGGCGATATAGCCAAGCAGAATCAGCAGCGGCAGCGGCATAAGCGGCCCTCCTTTCCGAGGATTGCGGGGGATAGTATACCATATTCTTTCGGTTTTCGCAACCGTCTTGCGCGGGAACGGCGCGGGTGCTATACTGAACGGCATGGAGATCGAAGCGTATAACAATTTGTTTTTGACTCGCGTCGCCGCATATCTCAATGATTGCCCGGACGCGATTGACCGAAATGCCGTGCGCGAAACGGCGGAGGACTGTGGCCTTTCCGAACGGGACGCATACCTTGTGCTGCTTGCCGGGGCGTTGGACATATACGACGACCGGACGCTGCGCGAGCGATACCTTCGGGAGAGCGTGCGGCTGCTCGAACCGGACGCATTTTTGCGCGATCCCTATCGGACGGCGGTGCGGTTCCCGGCGGGGCGGGCGGGGAAGTGGACGTTCGGCAAGGTCACGTATCAGCCGTATGAGCTGTTCGTGTGCGGCGACATGCAAAAGACCTTCGACGGGCGCGTGCTGCCGCAGCTCGGCTGCTTTGCCGTGCCGTTCGACTGCCCCGCGATCTTCGAGGACGGGCGCGAATGGATGAGCCTGAAGCCGAACGAGCTTGTCACGATGCGCCGGCCGATTGCAAGGGCGCACGGCGATATCGCGGTATACGGCCTGGGGCTCGGCTACTATGCGTTCATGGCGAGCGAAAAGGAGGAGGTCGCGTCGGTCACGGTCGTGGAGCGCGACGAAAACGTGCTGCGGCTGTTTGCCGATACGCTGCTGCCGCAGTTCCCGCACCGCGGGAAGATCACGCTCATCCATGCCGACGCGTTTGATTACGCAAAGGAGAACCACGCGCACGATTTCGTGTTTGCCGATCTGTGGCACGACGTTTCGGACGGGCTGCCGCTGTGGCAAAGGCTTCGCGCCTTGGAACGGCCCGGGACGGAATATGGGTACTGGATCGAGGATACGATGAGGCTCTATGCATAACGAAAGCTGCTCGGTGCGTCCGGGCAGCTTTTTGTCATTTTTGGCGGCGTCAATGCCGCTTTTTTCTCACAGCGCAAAATACGTCGGGTATTTTTTGATCAGCTCCGGCAGCGCGGCGCGGTAGCCGGCGGTGAGGTGGTTGTAAAGAAACTCGTCGATGTCCTTGTCCTCGCGCGTCATCAGCATGTTGAAGATCGCCTGATGATCGGCATACGACGCCTTGGCGCCCTCGCCGGAAAGCCGCGTCTGCAAACGGCGCACGCGATCCTGATGCGTCACGATCCGCGTGACGGTGGCCCATGTCCACGGCTTGTTGACGGAGAAGTAAAGGAGCCGGTGGAACGCATTGTCCAGCTCGATGAACCGGTCCGGGTCGCAGCTTTCGACCGCCTCGCGCTGCGCTTCGAGGTTCTTGTGCAGCAGGGCAAAGGCCGAGCCGTCCGCCTTGCGAACCGCTTCGCGCAGGATCGCCCGCTCGGTGTGGAAGCGCAGGAATACGCCCTCCTCGACAGCGTCGAGGTCGATGCGCGAAACGCTGCTCGACTTTTGCGGGTGCACGTCCACGAGCTTCGATTCGGTCAGCGAAACGATGGCTTCGCGGATCGGCGTGCGGCTGATGTGCAGCGCCTGGCTCAGCTCGGCGTCCACCAGCAGCATGCCGGGCGGAAATTCAAGGGTCATGATCGCGTCGAACAGGACGCGATAGGCGTACTGCCGCCCGTTCTCCCCGGGCAGCTTTTCGGGAACATGGATCGGGGTCATAAGGCTCCTTTCAAGGGACAATGGGGAAAACCGGCCGGGCAGGGCCAAATCGGACGCCGCCCGGCCGAAGCTGTAAACGGGTTATTCTGCCAGTCTCGCCTGCAGCGTCTTGCGCACGGCGCCGGGGGCCTTGATCAGCTCGGCAAAGTTCGCTTCGACTTGCTCCGCAAGGCCGACCTCGTAGAGATCGCAGCCCATGATGCGCGCATCGGACAGAACCGGCTGCAAAAGCTCATGGACATTGACTTCGTCGCCCAGCTTGATCGCGGTGAAGCGCGGCGCAAGCATCGGCATCAGCGGGTCGTCGCTCGGCGTGAACGCGTTGCCGTTGTCGTCGATTGCCATGAGGTAGCGGCACCAGGCGGCGATCACGAACGCGATCAGCTTCAGATCCTTCACGTTCAGCGTTTCGGACGCGGCATACTTTTTGATCGTGTTGCCGAACCGAACCGTGATCTTCTGGGACGTATCGGTGGCGATGCGCTGCGGCGTGTCGCCGAGGAAGGGGTTCGGGAAGCGCTTGCCCACGACTTCGTCGATGAACTGCTTCGGGTCGATGACGCCGGGGTTCACGACGACCGGCAGACCCTCCTTGTAGCCGACGACCTCGACGAGCTTCTTCAGGTCGGGATCCTTCATCTCGGCGGAGATGCGGTCAAAGCCCAAGAGGCAGCCGCAGACGGCGAGGCAGGTGTGCAGCGGATTCAGACAGGTGCCGACCTTCATCGTTTCGACCATGTCCACGGTCTCACGCGTGGTGAAAATCACGCCGGCCTTGTCGAGCGCGGGACGGCCGTTCGGGAACGCGTCCTCGATGACGAGGTACTGCGATTCCTCGGCGTTAACGAACGGAGCGACATAGGTGCCGCGGGACGTGCGCTTAAAGCCCATGTCCTCGATGCCGTCGGCCTCGACCATCGCCTGCACGGCGGCGTCGGGACGCGGGGTGATCTTGTCGATCATGCTCCACGGGAACGAGACGAGCGCGCGATTGCGGACGTATTCGGCAAAGCCCTTCTTGCAAAGGCCTTTTTCTTCCCATGCATCGGCAAACGCCAGCACCGCGGCTTCGAGACGGGAACCGTTGTGCGAGCAGTTGTCCATCGAAACCATCGCAAGCGGATACGCGCCCGCTGCATAACGCTCATGGAGCAGGGAAGCAACCTTGCCGATATAGCTGCCGGCTTCGGCGGGCGCCTTGCCCATGTCGGCGGCGACGGCGGGGAACAGGTCGCCGTGACCGTCCTTGATGTTGTAGCCCTTTTCGGTGATCGTCAGGGACGCCATCTTTAAGGAAGGATTGCGGAACGCGGCCTTCACGGTCTCCCAATCCTCGGTGCCGCTGACCATGCCGTAGGAAGCGACGACGCTGCCGATGATCGCCTTTTCGATGCGGCCGTCCGCGCAGAGCGTGGCGGCGACGCAGAGGTTATCGAACGGACGGTAGGCCACGTCGAGCGTTTCGGGGTCGAAGCCCTCGGCCGCGACGATGCCGGTGTCCGCCAGACCTTCGTTCAGCAGCTTCTGATCGAGCGCCGCAATGAACGCGCGGAAAATGTTGCCGGGGCCGAAGTGAACCCATTCGGGACGCGCGGCAGTGTTCGCGGTGACGGCTTCACGGTCATACTTCGGAAGCGCATACCCCTTTGCTTCCAGTTCGGCGGCGTTCGCCTTGACAGATGCGTTGCAAAGTTTCATGGTAAAATCTCCTTTATAATAAATATGATAGTCGGCTTTTTTCATACGGGCGGAAAACCGTTCGGCCCCGCCGGGCGTCCTGCCGGATGCAGCCCCTGCATCCGATCTGTGATATATCACAAGTATAGCACAGTTTTTACATTTGTCAAACAGGTTTTTCATAAAAAAGTCTGTTTTTTCGGCTTTTTGGGAAATATATTGTATATTTCTTTATTTTAGCAGATAAATTCGTTTTTTGCTGTTGCAAATTGAAAAGTTAAGTGATATACTACTGACAAACGCGGGGAGCGTATGCCTTTCCGCCAATCCAATCAAATCATAATACGGGAGGATCGCAAACGAAATGAAGCCGTTCATGGACAAGGATTTTCTGCTCGGTACGGACATCGCCAAGACGCTCTATCACGAGCACGCGGCCAAGGTGCCGATCATCGACTACCATTGCCACATCAACCCGATGGAAATTGCGCTGGACAAGCAGTATACCACGATCACCGAGATCTGGCTCGGCGGTCACATGGAGGACGGCAGCTATTTCGGCGACCATTATAAGTGGCGCCTGATGCGGTCGAACGGCACGCCCGAAACGCTCGTCACCGGCGACGCGGACCCGGAGGACAAGTTCGTTGCGTGGGCGACCGCGCTGCAGAACGCGATCGGCAACCCGCTGTACCATTGGACGCACCTCGAGCTGCAGCGGTATTTCGGCATCACCGAGCCGCTGACCGCCAAGAACGCCCGCGAGATCTACCGCAAGTGCAACGCGATCCTGGCGCAGCCGGACATGACCGTGCGCGGCATCATCGAAAAGAGCAACGTCAAGCTGATCTGCACGACGGACGATCCGATCGACGATCTCAAGGCCCACGAAATGATCAAGGCCGACCCGACCTGCAAGGTCGCGGTGCTGCCCGCGTTCCGTCCCGACAAGGCCATGCGGATCGACAAACCGGAGTTTGCTTCCTATATGGATAAACTCGAGGCCGTTTCCGGCGTGAAGCTCGATTCGTTCGTCGCCCTGTGCGAAGCGATGACCAAGCGCATCGAGTACTTTGAGGCGCACGGCTGCCGCGTTTCCGACCATGCGCTCGATAAGACGCTCTGCACGCTTGCAACCGAGGCCGAACTGGACGAGATCTTCCGCAAGGGCCGCGCGGGCGAAGCGATCACCGCGCACGAATACGAAGCGTTCCATACCGCGCTGCTGCTGGCCTGCGCGAAGGAGTACGCCAAGCGGAAGTGGGTCATGCAGCTCCATTTCGGCTGCATCCGCAACAATTCCTCCAAGTATTACAACCTGCTCGGCGCGGACACCGGCTACGATGCGATGAACGATAACGCCGCCGCCGTCAACCTCGCCGCGTTCCTCGATCTCTTGGAAAAGAACGACGCGCTCCCGCGCACGATCCTGTACTCGCTGAACCCGGCGGACAACGGCGTCGTCGCCACCGTCATGGGCGCGTTCCAGACCAATGCGGAGGTCGCGGGCAAGATGCAGATCGGCTCGGCCTGGTGGTTCAACGATCACAAGACCGGCATGGAGCAGCAGATGACCGACCTGATGAACCTCGGCGTGTTCGGCAACTTTGTCGGCATGCTGACCGACAGCCGCAGCTATCTAAGCTACACCCGCCACGAATACTTCCGCCGCATCCTCTGCAATAAGATCGGCAATCTGGTGGAGAACGGCGAATACCCCGCCGATATGGAGATGCTCGGCAAGATCGTCGAGAACATTTCCTACTACAACACCCTGCGCTATTTCCGCTTCGACGAAGTGATCAAATAATTTTTTGAAGGAGAATTTTTATGAAGAAGTACGCATTGGTCGTCCCGACCAGCATGGGCGTGCGCATCACGCCGGTCAACCGTCAGCCCGTCCACATCAGCCATGAGTTCTACATGCAGGCCACCAGCGCCGAAACCAACGTGGCCACCGTTCCCGCCGCGCTCGGCCTCCCGGTCAAGGTGCTGACGACGTTCGTCGAGGGCTCCCCGATCGCCGCGTTCATCAAGGCCGATCTTCGCGCCCGCAACATGGAGTATGAGGGCAAGGACGTGCCGCAGGGCGATCCTTGGGGCTACCGCCACCAGTTCAACATCGCGGATTCCGGCTTCGGCCTCCGCGGACCGCGCGTAGCAAACGACCGCGCCGGTGAAGTCGGCCGCACGCTGAACGTGAAGGACTTCGATCTGGAGCGCATCTTCGGCGAAGAGGGCGTCGAGATCCTGCACCTTTCCGGCCTGATCGCCGCGCTGTCCCATGAAACGAGCGTGTTCTGCCTTGAGCTTGCCCGCGCCGCGAAGAAGTACGGCACGAAGATTTCGTTCGACCTCAACTATCGTGCGTCGTTCTGGAAGGGCCGCGAGGAGGAGCTCTCCGCCGCGTTCAAGGAGATCGCTTCGATCGCGGATATCCTCGTCGGCAATGAAGAGGACTTCCAGCTGGCGCTCGGTCTCAAGGGACCGGAAGCCGGCGGCAAGGATCTTGCCTCCAAGATCGACAGCTTCAAGGAAATGATCCTCGAAGTCAAGAAGCAGTATCCGGACGTCAAGGTGTTTGCGACCACGCTGCGCCAGGTGCTGTCCGCCAACGAGCATCTTTGGGGCGCGCTGCTCCTCAAGGACGACGAGTGGGTCGTGGCCGAGCCGCGTCCGATCCAGGTCTATGACCGCATCGGCGGCGGCGACGGCTTCGTCGGCGGCTTGCTCTACGGTCTGTTGAAGGGCTGGTCCGGCGAGGACTGCCTGCACTTCGGCTGGGCGACCGGCGCTCTGGCGGCGACGATGGTCAACGACTATGCGCAGCCCGCGGACGAGGAGCAGGTCTGGGCCGTGTGGAGCGGCAACGCGCGCGTCAAGCGGTAAGGCGCTGCGCAGCTAAATCGTTCTTCGAACGGCTGCATTCGTCCGCAAGCGGACGAGCTGTTGAGGATTCTTCCTGCGGAGAATCCGAATACAAAATCCCGGCCTTCTTTTTTCTTGGTTCGTTCTTTCTTCTTCCTCCGGGAAGAAGAAAGAAGAACATCCGTCCCAAATGAAAAATAAAAATTTTAAGGAGATATAATCATGAAAGCGGACATCGGTCTGATCGGTCTCGCCGTTATGGGCGAAAACCTCGTTATGAACATGGAATCCAAGGGCTTCACGGTCGCGGTCTATAATCGCACCACCGCGAAGGTCAAGAACTTCGTCGAAGGCCGTGCCAACGGCAAGAACATCATCGGCTGCTACTCGCTCGAAGAACTCGCCGAAAACCTCAAGAAGCCGCGCCGCGTCATGATGATGGTCAAGGCCGGTCAGGCGGTGGACGACTTCATCGAGAAGCTGCTCGGCGTGCTGGAGCCCGGCGATATCATCATCGACGGCGGCAATTCCCACTTCCCGGATACCATGCGCCGTACCGCGTATGTTGAGAGCAAGGGTCTGCTGTACATCGGCTGCGGCGTGTCCGGCGGCGAAGAAGGCGCCCTGAACGGCCCGTCTCTGATGCCCGGCGGTTCGCCCGCGGCTTGGCCCCATGTCAAGGACGTGTTCCAGTCCATCTGCGCGAAGGTGGAGGACGGTTCCCCTTGCTGTGACTGGGTCGGCGAGAACGGCGCAGGTCACTTTGTGAAGATGGTGCACAACGGCATCGAGTACGGCGATATGCAGCTGATCTGCGAAGCGTATCAGCTCATGCGCGACGGCCTCGGCATGACCGCGGACGAAATGCACGACGTGTTCACCGAGTGGAACAAGACCGAGCTGGATTCCTACCTCATCGAGATCACGCGCGACATCCTTGCGTATAAGGATACCGACGGCGAACCCATCGTCAACAAGATCCTCGACACCGCGGGCCAGAAGGGCACCGGCAAGTGGACCGGCATCGCCGCACTGGATGCGGGCGTACCGCTCACGCTGATCGGCGAAGCCGTGTTCTCCCGCTGCCTGTCCGCAATGAAGGAAGAGCGCGTCGAAGCCGCGAAGGTCTTCCCGAAGGGCGATACCAAGATCAACGACGTCGATAAGAAGGCGTTCATTGAGGATATCCGCAAGGCTCTCTATGCCTCCAAGATCATCTCCTATGCGCAGGGCTATACGCTGATGCGCTCCGCCGCCAAGACCTACGGCTGGAACCTCAACTACGGCGGCATCGCGCTGATGTGGCGCGGCGGCTGCATCATCCGTTCCGTGTTCCTCGGCAAGATCAAGGAAGCGTACGACAAGAATCCGGAGCTGACCAACCTGCTTCTCGATCCGTACTTCGGCGAAACCATCAAGACGCTCGTGCCGTCGTGGCGCAACGTCGTGGCCGAAGCCGTCCGTCACGGCATCCCGATGCCCGCGTTCTCTTCCGCGCTCGCGTACTTTGACGGCTACACCACCGAAAAGCTGCCCGCGAACCTGTTGCAGGCACAGCGCGACTACTTCGGCGCGCACACCTATGAGCGGCTCGACAGCCCGCGCGGCGAGTTCTTCCACACCAACTGGACGGGCCACGGCGGCGATACCTCCGCTTCGACCTATACCGCGTAAGAGGTAAGACAATGGAACTCTTTTATCGTGCATCAAACGATAACGGCCTGAGCCGCGACGAAATTCGCGCGGCTCTTTGCCGTTCTTTGGAGGGCCGCCAGCCCAAGAAGGTTCTGCTCCTCCCGCCCGACTATACCCGTTACCATTCCAACGCCGGCTTTATCACCAATTGCTACTACCACATGCTGACCGATATGGGCGCATGGGTGGACGTGATGCCCGCGCTCGGCTCGCACCGCCCGGTTACCAAGGAGGAAGCCGCCGATATGTTCGGGGATATTCCGTTCGATCGGTTTTTGGAGCACAACTGGCGCACCGAGGTCGTGCGGCTCGGCGAAGTCTCCGGCGAGTATTTGTCCGAGATCACCGACGGGCTGTGGACCGATCCGGTGTCCGTCGAGGTCAATAAGCGCGTCATGGACGAAAGCTATGATCTGATCCTCTCGGTCGGGCAGGTCGTCCCGCATGAGGTCATCGGCATGGCGAACCATGCAAAGAACCTGTTCGTCGGCGTCGGCGGCAGCGACATGATCAATAAGTCCCACATGGTCGGCGCGGTCTACGGCATGGAGCGCATGATGGGCCGCGATTATACGCCCGTCCGCAAGCTGTTCGACTATGCGTTAAAGACGTTCCTCGGCGACCGTCCGATCGTGTTCGTGCTGACCGTGACCACCGCGCCCGGCGGGGTGATCCATACGCACGGCCTGTTCATCGGCGATACGCGTAAGGTGCTCGAAGAAGCCGTAGCATTGGCGCAGGAAAAGAACATCGACTTTGTCGAGCACGGCATCAAAAAGTGCGTCGTGTATCTCGATCCGAAGGAGTTCCAGTCCACGTGGCTCGGCAACAAGGCCGTTTACCGCACGCGCATGGCGGTCGCGGACGACGGCGATCTGATCATCCTTGCCCCCGGCATCACGCATTTCGGCGAGGACGCGCAGATCGACAAGCTGATCCGCAAGTACGGCTACTGCGGACGGTTGAAGGTTCTTGAGCTGTTCAACGCGAACGACGACCTCAAGGAGAACATGGGCGCGGCCGCGCACCTGATCCACGGCTCGTCCGACGGCCGCTTCCGCATCACCTATGCCGTAAAGCCGCACATGCCGAAGGAGGATATCGAAAACGCCAACTTCCTGTGGGCGGATTACGACGAGACGGCGAAGCGGTACGATCCGCAAAAACTCCACTACGGCTACAACACCCTGCCCGACGGCGAAGAAATCTTCTTCATCCCGAACCCGGCGCTGGGACTTTGGATCAATAAAGAAAAGTTTGCGGACTGATCATACGTAAAAGAAAAAGGCGGGAGGCATTGTGCCTCTCGCCTTTTGCGTTTCATTTAGGGAATGGAATATCGGGCAAGCTCAGCTGCGCTGTCCGAAGTTTTCGGCAAAGCGGTCCAAGAGCTTCGGCTGCACTTTGCCGTAGTCGCCCGCAAGGAACAGCGGGAGATAGGTTGCTTTGAAGGCTGCCCAGCTTTCGGATTCGTGGCGGGTCAGGATCGGGTAGAAGCGCACGCCGGTCTGGGCGGCGGCGTCCGCGTCGGGGTAGGCGTCGCCGATCATCAGCACGTTTTCGGGGGCGTAGCCCTTGGCAAGAAGCGCCCGGATGCACGCGGGCTTGGGGCCGACCTCCAAGCTTGTGATCACCGAGGGGAAGCGCAAAAGATCGTATGCGCCCCATTCCTCGAGCAGCGCGGACATGTTCGAGCTCGAAATCACCGCAATATCGACCTTGCCGAGCGCGGCATTCAGCGCGTCCGTTACGCCCGCAAACGGCGGCTTATCCGCGGTGGTGACGGCGTTGATCCTGTCGTTGATCGCGTGCGACCAGCAAAGCGCCTTATAGAGCAGCGGGTTGCCGGTGCGTTCGTATTCGGCGGCAAGGCTTTGGTTGGTGTGCTCGCCGGTGCGCAGCCACATGCGGTAGCCCGCGCGCTCGTTCATGTCCGACCACACATAAACGCCCTCCATACGCGTCAGCATGTCGTCGAGCGCGAGGAAGCGGTTTTCGCCGCGCGTGCGCTCATAGAGGTTGATATCGTCCCACGCCTTCTGCACCTCGGCGGCGTGATCCCTAAGCCCCCATTCTTCAATGAAGCTCGCGCCGTGACAGCGCCGGTGCTTCACGTTCATCGCGTCGATCACGGTGCCGTCCGAGTCGATGCACAGCAGCTTTTCGTGCTGCGGGACAAAGTCTGTAATAGTTTGCATGGAATCCCCCTCACACTCATCATGAAATACGCTTTCAGCGTATGAAATATGCCTTGGCAAATGAAATATTTGCGTTGCAAATCTGCAGGAAGATTCTCCTTGCGGAGAATCGGATGGTTATTCCGCTGCGCGGGCGGACGGGGACGAGGACAGCGGCGCCTTTACCCCCACCTTCAGCGCCTTGGTCGGGCAGACGCGGGCGCAGCGGCCGCAGCGGATACATTCGGGCGAATCGTACTGCGTCACGGGATCAATCCCCATCGGGCAGACGGCTTGGCACCGACCGCAATGCACGCACACACTGGCGGCATAGTGCAGCCGGACGAGCGACACGCGGGCAAACAGACCGTAGAACGCGCCCAAGGGACAGAGCCAGCGGCAGAACGGGCGCGACAGCAGCAGACTCAAAAGCACGATCCAGACGAGCACGATCAGCTTCCACCAAAACAGCGGGCCGATCTGATCGGACAGCAGCTGATCGACCGAGAGCAGCGGGATCGCGCCGAACAGCGTTCCGGCGGGACAGAGGTATTTGCAAAAATACGGCAGCTTATACAGCAGCGGCAGGGCGAAAACGAGCAGCGCGGCGACCGCGTATTTCAGCCACCGGAGGTATTTTTCGCCGGGAAACGTGCGCAGCTTTTTGAAAAACGGGATCTTGAACAGCAGATCCTGCACCAAGCCGAACGGACAGAGAAATCCGCACACGGTTCGGCCCAAAAGCGCGCCGCAAAGCAGCAGAAAGCCGAGCACGTAGAACGGAAACGAGGGCTTGGATTTCGTCAGGGCGCTTTGCAGCGAGCCGACCGGACAGGCGCCGACCGCGCCCGGACAGGAATAACAGTTCAGCCCCGGCACGCAAACGGACTTCAACGGCCCGGTGTAGATCGTGCCGTTGAAAAAGCCTGCGATATGCGCGTTTTGCAGCAGCGCCGCCGCGGCCTGCACGGTCAGACGCTTCCATTCTCCCTTGGGCTTCATAGCGTTTGCGGGATCGCTCACCCGATCCCGATACATTCCAGACAGATGCGGATCGCCTTTTGCAGCACGGCGTTCGGCTGCTCTTTGGCAATGCCGAGGCCGATGCACAGCATGGCGACGGCGACAAGCGCCGCGAACGCGATCCAACGCAGAACCGGCCCTTTGGCGGGGCGCGCCGGGAGAGCTTTTTGCGTCATGGCAGCAGCGCCTCCACCGTGGCGGTCCAGCCGTTGAGATCCTGCGCGCCTACGACCGGGTCGCCGAGGATCGCGCCGTCCGGGCTGATAAAGTACGTCGTCGGGATGTACTGGCAGGTCGCCGCGAGGCGCAGCAGATCGCCCTTCGGATACAGCACCGGATACGTCACGCCCGTGGATTCGATCACGGCCCGCGTTTCGTCCATATCGCTGTCGTCTACGATCACGCCGAGCAGCAGCACATTCGGATATGCCTGGTGCAGCTGTTCGAGATCCGGCATTTCGGCGCGGCACGGCGGGCACCAGTACGCCCAGAAGTTCACCATCACAAGGTCATACCCGTCGAATGAAGCCTCCGAGAACGTGTTTCCGTCGAGGTCGGTCGTTTTGAAGTGGAACGCGCATTCGACGGCGGGTGCGTCGCTCGGCACGGCTTCGGGCGCGGCGGTTGCAGCGGGCTCCGTTTCCGCCGGGGCAGCCGGCGCGTTTTTTGCGGCGCAGCCGAACAGCAGCAGCGCCAAAAGAATAAGAAGCAATCGTTTCAAAGGAAACCTCCGTTTTTGGGCTTAGTCTGCCCCGATCAAGACGTCCTTACGCGTCGCGGCACAAAACGCCGAAGCGCACAATCGGCAGGGTATCACAACAGGCGCGGACAAGCAACCGCGCCGTGAGGATGCCGGACAGGATTAAAAGAGATGCAGCGAATGGCCGAGCTGATGGAAGAAATCGAACAGCCCGCCGACGGAGCCGCTTTCGATGGAGGCAATCAGACCGGAAACGACGGCAACGATCTTAAAGACGCTGCGCACGAGCGCAATGACGCTGGCGATGATGCCGAAGACGCCGAGGATGCGGCCGACCTTGGCCTTGGTATCGGGCAGGAGCTTTTCACGCTCGGCAAGCCGCAGCGCCTTATTGCCCTGTACGATGGCGACGATGCCGAACGGGATGCCGATGCCGAGGATGCGCGAAAACGGCAGCGATAAAATGCCGAACACAAGCGCGATCACGGCAGCCTTTTGGGTCTGCTCTTCGTACGGGGAGAGGAAATGGTAGGTGGACATGGATAGCTCCTTTCTAAAGTGATATTGCACCTGCGGCGAGGAAGACAATATACCTCAGCCGCGCAGGGCTTCCAGCTTATGCTTGATCCGCTGCAGGGCGTTGTCGATGGACTTGGGCGGGCGGTCGAGATGCTGCGCGATCTGCTGATACGAATAGCCGCCCAGGTACATGCCGAGCACGGTCTGCTCGAGCGAGGACAGATTTTCCCTGCAGTAGGTTTGGATGCGGTCGTATTCCTCGCGCCCGATCAGCTCCTCCTCGGGGTCGATCACGCGCAGGTTCTGCATCGTGTCGAACAGCGTCTGGCCTTCGTCGTTTTCGTATTTCGGTACGTCGAGCGAGACGTAGGTGTTCAGCGGGCTGTGCTTTTTGCGCGTCGCGTTTTTGATCGCGGTCAGGATCTGCCGCGTGATGCACAGTTCGGCAAAACTGCGGAACGACGCGGCCTTGTTCGGGTCGTATTCGCACACAGCCTTATACAGCCCGATCATGCCCTCCTGCACGAGGTCTTCATGATCCGCGCCGATCAAAAAATACGTGTGCGCCCGCGACCGCACGGTTTGCTTGAACCGTTCATACAGCGCGCGTTCGGCTTCGTCGTCGCCTGCGCGGAGCTTTTCGATCAGCTGCTCGTCGCTGTCGGCCCGGTAGGACGAATGCTCCATGAAGAACCCCCTTTCAAAAAAGATTATGCCGGTGGAATGTGCTTGCGATGAATCGTGAGTAAAGCGCACGGCTGAATCAAAACCGTCGGCTTTGATTCAGCCGCACGACGGGGCGATTTCGCTGTTTACATCTCGTCCTGCCGCCGCTTTTCGAACATCAGGATGCCCGCCGCGACGCCCGCGTTCAGCGAGTCGATATGGCCGCGCATCGGGATCGAAACGAGGAAGTCGCATTGCTCTTTGACGAGCTTGCCGAGGCCGTTCCCCTCGCTGCCGATCACCAGCGCCAGAGGGCCGCTCAGCGCCGCGTTCTGCATCGGCTGTCCCTCCATGTCTGCGCCCGCGATCCAAAGGCCGGCCTGCTTCAATTCGTTCAGCGCCGTCGCAATGTTCACGACGCGCGCGATTTTCATGTATTCGCTGGCGCCCGCGCTCGCTTTGACCGCCGCCGCCGTCACCGACGCGCTTCTGCGCTTGCCGATCACGACACCGTGCGCGCCCGCGCACTCCGCGCTGCGGATGATCGAGCCGAGGTTATGCGGGTCCTCGATCTCGTCAAGCACGACGACGAATGCCGGCTCGCCCTTTTCCTCGGCGACCTTTAAGATGTCCTCGACCGTGCAGTATTCGACGCCCGCCGCATACGCGACAATGCCCTGATGGTTCGCGGTCTTGCCGCCGTGACCGAACGGCATGCAGATGTCGTCCAGCTTCCTGCGATCCACTTCGCGGATCACGAGCTTGCTGTCCCGCGCGAGGCCCACGATTTCCTTGAGACTGCCGTCCTGTTCGGTCGAGACCAGCACGCGGTCGATGCTCCGGCCCGCTTTGATCGCTTCGCGCACCGCGTTGCGGCCGATCAGCAGGAACGGCTGCTCGTCGTCCTCACCCTGCGCGGGCTGCGCGTCACGCTCCGGGTACGCCGGGCGCTCGTCAAAATTCTTGCGGTACGGCTTTTTGCCGTCGCGCTCATACGGCTTCTTAAAGCCTTCGCCGTTATCGCGGTTGTAGGGCTTGCGGTAGCCGCCCTCGCCGTTGTCGCGGTCATACGGCTTCTTGTAGTCCTTGCGATAGGGCTTGTCGCCGCCCTGGCTGTCGCGGTCGTAGGGCTTTTTGTAGCCTTCGCCGTTGTCGCGGTTGTAGGGCTTGCGGTAGCCGCCCTCGCCGTTGTCGCGGTCATACGGCTTCTTGTAGTCCTTGCGATAGGGCTTGTCGCCGCCCTGGCTGTCGCGGTCGTAGGGCTTTTTGTAGCCTTCGCCGTTGTCGCGGTTGTAGGGCTTGCGGTAGCCGCCCTCGCCGTTGTCGCGGTCATACGGCT
>CAMHJE010000045.1:0-17278 GCA_946185305.1 uncultured Clostridia bacterium
TTATGTGTGAGGTGGAGTATGGCAAGAATTGAAAAACGGAAGGATTCGTATCGCGTACGATACGGCGTGTATGAGAACGGGACACGGATACAACGCAGCAGAACGTTTGAAACGGCGAAAGAGGCACGGGAATTTGCTGCTAAAGTGGAATACGAGATTGATACCGGTCAGTATTCCTATACCAAAGGGCGAACCCTTGGCGACGTGCTGAACGAGTGGCTGGAGGTGTACTGTGTACACCTCCGTCCGAATTCACTTGCGGATATGGAGAAGGCAATTAAGGTGCATATTATTCCGTTTATCGGTAAAGTACCGTTGGAAAATGTGACAACAGGCATGATTCAGAAATTGTATAACAACATGATGAAAACGGAATGGAAATCCGCTGTTTATAAGGAAGTCAACGGGCTAAAGGTAGAGGTCAGCCCGGCAAAAACGTACAGCGCAAAGACAGTTCGCAATGTGCATTCTGCATTGAAGCAGGCGCTCGATCAGGCAGTTCGGACGAATCTGATATCACGAAATCCATGCGATTATGTGCAGCTGCCAAAGAAGGAGAGCATCGATTATGTGATTCCGACGCCGGAACAGCTTGATGATCTTTTGAAAGAATTGTCAAACCATGAAACGTATTATCCGATCCTGATCTGCGCGGTGCTCGGCTGTCGAAGAGGCGAGGCGCTTGGCTTGCAGTGGCAGGACATTGACTTTGAACAGAATACGGTTTCGATCCGGCGAGCATACATCTATAATTCCATGACTCATCGGAACGAGATCGGCGAACTGAAAACCAAAAGCAGTCGAAGAACACTCCCTTTACCCGAAGCATTGAAGATAGAATTGCTGAAACTGAAAAAACGGGACGAAGCAATTTGTAAGGAACTCGGCATCGAAATTCCGTATTTGGCAATCAACGAAGTCGGACAAATGTTGACACCGAATACCTGTTCCCACCATTTTCAACAGGCGGCAAAGAAAGTGGGGCTGGAAGGGATGCGCCTGCACGATCTTCGCCATACCGTCGTAACATATATGTTGGACGCAGGGGAGAACCCACGCACGGTGCAGGAATTTGTCGGACATTCCGATCCGGGCTTTATGCTGCGGCAATATGCACACGTTCTCGAAAAGAGCAAGAAAGAAGCGAGCGAAGCGCTCATGCAGAACTTGTTTGCAAACGGAATTCTCAGTAAAAACGGTTCGCGGAAATGAGTATTTCCGATCCTACCGTGGGCACACCTTGGGCACAGCAGGGGAAAACGATCCTATGATCGCTTTCCCCGTTTATTATGAGTTGTGCCCAAATTGTGCCCACGACGCTTTTTCAGCACTTCCCAAAACAAGAAAAAAGCCCTAAAACACTGGGTTTTTGGGCTCTTCTCTTTGGAGGCACCACCCGGAATCGAATCGCCGATTTGAATGATAAACAACCATATATAGTTATAACACATTCAAAAGCATACTACATATAGTATCATACAGTACAATGCGTTCATCCGGTAAAAGTGAAATGTGTCCAGCGTGTGTCCACTATTTGGCGGACACATTTTGGACACACCACCCGGACGCTTCGGGGAAAGACTGAATGTTCCCTCAAACCATACGGCACGCATCATTTTTCCTGCCGAATCTTTTGCCAAGAGGACGTGAAGATTTGCCGGGGAATAGCATAGGATTATTTCGTCAGCTCCTATGCAGTTGATTGCCCGAAACCGGAGAGAGACCGATCTATCTATATCGCCTATCGGAATAACGGAAGAGCGGGAAGAAACCCGCGCTTTTCCGTGCAAATCGGTTTATGCTGTCAGCAGTGGAAACACTACGGCGGTGATAAGGCCGGCAACGGTGAGGGAGAGGGATGAGACCGCGCCGGTTAGAGAACTTTCGGTGAGCGCGTGCGAAGTGCCGATCACATGGGACGCAGTGCCGTAGGCAACGCCGCGGGCAATCGGGTCGGTGATACGGAACAGGCGGCAAAGGAGATTGCCGAGCAGCACGCCGAGGTTGCCGGTCAGAATGATCACAGCAGCAGTCAGGGAGGGAGCGCCGCCCGCTTCTTCGGAAAGCACCGCACCGATCGCGGTGGTGACGCTCTTGGGCAGCAGCGACACTGTGACCGTATGATCCGCACCGAGCAGGGCGCAAAGGCCGAGCACGGTCAAAAGGCTTGCGGCGGTACCGGCGGCAACGCCGAGCAGGATCGCAAAAAGGTCGCTTTTCAACTTTTGCAGTTGTTCATACAGGGAAAGACCGAGACAGATCGTGGCAGGCGTCATAAGGTACGACAGCGGCGCGACGCCGCTTTGGTAGACGTCAACATCCGTACCGGTCAGATAGAGGACAGGCAGTACGAGCAGCGCGCCGATGATCACGGGGCTTAAAAATGTCCACTTCGTTTTTCGCTGCAGCCATGCGGCAATTAGGTAGGACGCCACCGTGAGCAGTACGGCGAAGAACGTGTTTTGCGACAGGATCGTCATGGCTGCTTCCTCCGCTTTCCGGCAAGGACAAACTGCGTGACGGAGCCCGAAACGGCGAACGTCACAACCGTACCGACGACAAGAACAATGAGGATCGGCACAAGATTATCGACGATCAAGGGCAGACTGCCCACTATGCCCACGAGCGGCGCAACGAACAGCAGCGGCAGCAGCGAGACGAGAAAATCGCTCGTTTCGCGGATCTGATCCGGTTTCAGAATGCCGGTGAGCAAAGCGAGAAACAGCAGCACAAGCCCGTAGATCGCGGCAGGAATCGGGAATGGGATCAGGGTGTGCAGCAGTTCACCGAGGAAGGAGAACAGCGCAATGATACAGAATTGAAACAGGATTTTCATATGTAAAACGCGGCAGGGCTTTTTTCCCCGCCGCAAGGCCTCTTTTTCGGTTACCGACCGATCCGAATACCGGTCAGCTTTTCGTAATACTTGGCGATCGCGCTGTGGTCGTTTTGCCCGCAGCCGTTGTTGTGCAGATACTGCATGACCTCCTGCACGCTCGCGGTCATCGGAACAGGCGCGCCGACGGCATGGGCGCAGTCGAGCGCGTTGTTGAGATCCTTGATGTGCAGGTCGATCTTAAAGCCCGGCTTATCGTTGCCCACGATCATCATGGGCGCTTTTGCATTCATGACCGTCGAGCCTGCGAGACCGCCCTTGATCGCATCGAACACAAGCTCCGGATCGACGCCCGCCATCTGCGCAAGCGTCAGCGCTTCGGCCAGTGCGCGGATGTTGCAGGCGACGATGATCTGGTTGGCAAGCTTGGTCGTATTGCCCGCGCCGATCTCGCCGCAGCGGACGACGCTCGAGCCCATGGCCGAGAGGACGGGTTTCATGGCGTCGAACACTTCCTGCTTGCCGCCGACCATGAAGCTGAGCGTGCCGTCGATGGCCTTCGGCTCACCGCCGGACACCGGCGCATCGAGCATTTCCACACCCTTTTCGGCAAGCGCCGCCGCGATCTCGCGCGAAGCGATCGGGTTGATCGAGCTCATGTCGATAAAGACCTGCCCTGCGTGCATGGCCTCGGCCACGCCGCCTTCCCCGAGCATGACTTCCTTGACCTGCGGGGAATTCGGAAGCATCGTCAGAACCACGTCGCATTCCCGTCCGATTTCGGCTTTCGTGGACGCCTTTGCACCGCATGCGACAAGCTCGTCCACAGGCGCTTTGCTGCGGTTCCAAACGTACAGGTCCGTATAGCCGGCCTTCAAAAGATTCTTTGCCATCGGCTTTCCCATAATGCCGAGACCGATCAATCCGATTTTCATAGTATTTTCTCCTTTATGTGATATTCAAAATGGATGCCGGTTCGGGATGTCCGAACCGGCTTAGAATGCTTACTCTTTGACGCCGCCGCGGGCCATGCCCTTTTCGAGCCGTTTGATGAACAGCGGGAACAGGAGCAGGATCGGCGCGGTCGAGAGGATGATCACGCAGTACGAGATTAGATAGCGCGAATAGTCCGGGTTCGTCCAGTTCAAGAAGTCCTGATTGCTTGCCACAAGGTCGCGGATCCAAAGCTGCAGCGGCCAGCGGGTCTTGTCGGTCGGGACATAGATGGAGGCGGAGAACCAGGCGTTCCACGAAATGATCGCGGTGTTCACCATGGTAACGAGCGCAAAGCTGAAGCATTGCGGCAGCATGACCTGGAACATGACGCGCAGGTGTCCCGCGCCGTCGATGCGCGCGGCTTCGACCGTGGATTCGGGGACGGAGTCGAACGCCTTGACCATCATGACCATGAACGCGCCGTTCGTGCAATGCGGGAGGATCAGCGCCCAGCGCGTACCGACCATGCCGAGACGACGGACGACCATGTACAGCGGGATTGTGCCGCCCGTGAACAGCATCGTCAGCGTCACCGCCATCATCAGCGTCGAACGCAGCTTGCATTTGCGGGAGAGCACATAGCCGCCGAGCACGTTCAGCACAAAGCCGAACGCCGTGCTGCCGACCACATAGAGGATCGTGTTGCCGTAAGCGCGCAGGATGCTCGAATCGCGCAACGCAAGCTTATAGCCGGCAAGGGTCGGCTGTCCGACCGGGTACAGCACAAGTCCCTCGGTGCGGAACAGCGTCTGTCCGTCGGAAAGCGAACTCATCAGCGTGTGCCAAAGCGGCACAACGGCGGAGATCGCAACGAGCGTCAGGAAGATGATCATGATCACGTCAGCGATGATGCTGCCCACGGAGGTGCTTTCGATCATGCCGGAACGGCTGTGCCCCTTTTTCAGAGCTTTCTTTTCTGCATGTGTCATCGGTTCTTTCCTCCTGTCAGATCATCGAAGTGCCGGACAGCTTTTTGCTGAGCTTGTTGGAAACGATCAGCAGCGTGCTGCCGATCACCGACTGGAACAGACCGGACGCCGTGGAAAGACCGTAGTTGACGGTCTGTCCGAATGCCATGCGGTAGGTGTAGGTGTACAGGCAGTCCGAAACCTCATAGGTCGAGGGCATGTACAGAAGGAGAACCTTGTCAAAGCCCTGCCGGAACACCAGGCCGATACGCATCGTAAACATGACGATGATCAGCGGCAGGATGCTCGGGAACGTGACCTTCCAAAGCCGCTGCCAGCGGTTTGCGCCGTCGATGGCCGCCGCCTCGTGCAGATCGCCGTTGACGTTGGCGATTGCGGCGATGTAGATGATCGAGCCCCAGCCCGCGCCTTGCCAGATCTCGATGAACGTGTTGATCAGCCAGAACACCGGAATGTTCGGATTGGCAAGCCAGTTTTGCTTGTCAAAGCCGAACCAGCTCAACACCATCGTCAATGCGCCGGTCGAGGAGAGAAATTCGCTTGCGAGCGTCGTAACGACGACCGCCGAAACGAAGTAGGGCATGTAGGAGGTGATCTGCACGGTACGCGTGAACCGCTTCAGCCGCACCTGCGACAGCAGCATCGCAAGGATGACCGGCGCCGCAAAGCCGACCGTCAGGTTCAGAAATGCCATCGCGGTTGTATTGCGCAGAACGAGCAGGAACGTGTCGCCCGTGAACAGGTCCTTGAAGTTGTCAAACCATACCCACTGGCTGCCGAACAAGCCGCGCGTCGGCTTATACTTCTCGAACGCCATGAGCAGGCCGACCATCGGCGCGTAGTGGAAGATGATGAAGAACACCAGCACCGGAACGAACAGGAGATAGACCTGCCAGTTGTGCTTGAAATCATACTTCCAGGAGTTTTCGTTCAGGTGCAGCGGCTTTGCCTCTTTGCCCTTGCGCTTTGCCATGGATTCCATCGGTTTGCCCCCTTTTGTGATTTACTGTCCCAAATAAACGCCGTCTTCTTTCAGACGTGCCTGTAAGTCCTGGATCGGAACGCTGCGAAGCGGGACGTTCGTTGTTGCAGCCATCGCCGCGAGCGTACCCGCCGCCTGTCCTTGTCCCATGCAGGAGACGGTGTTGCGCGTAGACATGTACGCATCGTAGTCCGAGGTGATCATCATGCCGACGGCAAACAGATTGTCGATGCCTTTGACGAGGATCGCGCGCAGCGGAATGCCGTAGCTGCCGTCGCCGCCGACGTGGTATTTCGGCGCAAGATCGTGAAAACCGAAATAACAGATATCGTCGACAAAGTGTCTGCCTTCCAGGATCTCCGAATTGGAAATATCATATTCGCATTCGATTGTGCGGCCGCGTCGCGTGCAAAGCGTTGGGGAAGTGCGCGCGATGAACGCCTTTTCACAGCCCGGGATGCTCTTGCGCAGCAGCTCGATCGACGCTGCCTGCCGCCGCCGAAGCTCGATCTCGGCTTTGGTCATGTCGGCCTGACTTGTCAGCCCGTCCTTCATAACGTAATTGCATTTGAGATACATGAAGTAATTGTCGTGCATCGTCGTGACGCCGAGCGTCAGTGCGAGCTTTGCCATCTGCTGCTGCACCGAAAGCGGGATCTTGTTTTGCTTTAATTCTTCTTCCGTATAGCCCGGGTCCTTGCCCTGCGCTTTCTTATGCGCCGCCATCAACGTGGACAGCACTTTCCAAAACGATGCGCCGATGCGGACGATCTGATGGTCCTCTCCGTCGCGCGGACCGTAGGTCACTCCGGTGAGACCGCCGTTTTCTTCGATATATTTCGCGTAGCGTTCCACATCCACGCCCGCGACGCCGACGCTGTTCGCCACCGAAAATTCCTTCGGCACGGTGAACTTCGCGCCCGCATAGGCGGAAAGATCGCCCCAGCCGGTCGCGTCGATGAACGAATGGGCTTCAAAACAGATGCGCCCCTCGACGCGGCTCTGCGCGATCATGCCGCGGATATGGCCGTTTTCCACGTCCGCGCCCGCGACAAGCGTGTTGAACCAGATCTGCACACCGGCTTCTTCGAGCATCTCCGCTTCGACAAGCTTCACGCTCTCCACGTCGATCAAGGTGCAATGCTCGTCATAGTCGATGCCAAGCTCGTCGATGAGATGCCCGGTCGAGCCGCCAACCGCCACGAGCCTGTCGATCAATTCCTGCGCAATGCCCTTAACGATCTGTTTGGATTCCCGTCCGTGGATCTTGCCGAGCGTGAAAAAGCTGTGCAGCGTCGTACCGCCCTCCAGCATCGTACCGCCGACATAACCCTTGGCTTCGATCAGGGCAACGGACGCGCCGGTCCGGGCCGCAGCGATCGCCGCGATCACGCCTGCCGTGCCGCCGCCGGCTACGACGACGTCAAAGCGGTATACGGGCAATTCCTTTGCCGGTTCGAGGTAGGTGTGCATGGAAAACCTCCTTGGTTTCTTTACAAACAGTTTACCGATTCAAGGACAAAAGGGAAACGCAGAATTTTGTGTTTCAGTTCGTTTATTCGTTATTCTTTCGGAGAATCGTTTTGCAAAAGAGCGGACAGCAAAACGGTAGCGGCGTCCGACGCAGCGGCGTTCGCGCTCGGGGCAAGGGACAGAACGTAGGCGTCGTCCTTCGGGATCGCGATCCAGTCCACGATCCCCGAAAACAGAGCGGAATACCCAGGGTCGGCGGGATCGTATAAAACGGCGGCAACGGGTGCGCCTTCGCTGTTCGCAACGGCTTTTACGCCGTCCGGCAGGGCGGGCAGGGGAGGCGTTTCCCTGCCGAACGTGCCGAGGTAATCGGACAGCGGCAGCAAAAGAAGATCGGCCTCAAAGGTGCCGTAGGTGGCTAAATACTGGTAAAGCGTTTCGTCGTCGAGCGTGGTCGAATAGGCGAACGAAAGAGACAGACTTTTCGCTTTCGTAGCGTCGTGCAAAACGGCTTCGGATTCGGCATGGTAGGCAAGCGTGCAAACCGCCACATCCACCGTTTCGGGCGCGGTCAGGTGCTGTACGGCCTCATACCCGCCGAGCCACAGCACGGCGGCAAGGATGACAGCGAGAAAATACTGTATACGCGGCACGGCAAGTCCTCCGCGATGCAGCCGCACCGTGACGTTTGTTCCGGACGGAACACCGATCACAACGCCGTGCGAAACGGATAAGCGAACACGGCTGCCGGTTTGCATATTCGTCAGAAACGATGCCGGCAGATGCAGCTCCCGTTCGACCGGCTCGCCCTTCACTGTGTCTTCGGCGTCGAGACGCAGCACGCGCATCCGCACGCCGTCGCGCATTGTAAAGGCGTTTTTTTCTCCAAGACAGACGCCCTCAACCATGCTGTCATCCTCGCCCTGTAAGGCGGAAAGCAGTCGGTCAGTGCGATGATAGGGGAGCAGCTCCGTATAAATCGAATACAGGAACGCACAGAACATGCCTGCCGTCACAACGCCGCAGAGTGCGGCTGTCAGCCATGGCCAAGGGAGAAAGAAGGCGAGAACGAGCCACGGCAGCGCAAACGCAGCTGGCAGACCGAACGCCAGACCGATGCGCTGACGGAGCCGCTTTTGCGACGCTGCCCAAATGTCAAAAATGCGCGTCATAGCCGGTTCCTTTTGACGGCAAGCTGCAAGGCACGTTTCAGCTCGTCGTTCGGTTCCAGCAGCAGCGCAAGACTTTGCCGCTTTTTGCCGACCGTCGCGTCCTCGCTTTCGAGCAGCGTCAGGCGCGGATCGGTCGCGTTGCAGCACGCAAACCGGGCGTGGGCAAGCGCCTTGCGCTCGTCGTCGGTCAGCTCATCGTACGGCTTCACGAGCGTCAGCCGATCCGCGGGAACCGTGATCCACAGCGCGCGGCGATTGCTGACGATGCGCCAGATCACAAGCGTATTGTCTGAAAAAATGTAGTCAAATTCAACGCAGATCTTGCGGATGCGCCATTCCAAGAACGCAATAACGACGGCCACGGGCAGGGCAAGGAGCAGCATGTTCAGCGCCGCCTGCCAAAAGGTGTTTTGATCGGTCTCCCAAAAGACGCCCGCGACGGCAAAGCCGAAGCCGAGCGCGAGCACGGCAAAGACGAGAAGAAAGATCTGAATGACGCGAAGAATGCGCTGCACGATGCGGTCGCGCTTATCGTTATGCTTGACGACGGATTGTTCGATCATGGCGGTACCTCATTGATTCAGCACGTCGGTGCGGTAGGCGGACGGCCATTGCCCGGTGCAGTTTTTGAAAACCTCGGAAAAATAGCTGCGAGAGCAGTAGTTCAGCTTGTCAGCTACGTCCTGAATCGTCAGGTTCGGATCGGCGAGCAGCAGTTTGGCTTCCTCCACCTTGCGCTCGTTGATGTAATCCCAGATGCTCACGCCCATTTCCTGCTTGAATTTCCGGGAAAGGTAGTACTTCGTGTACCCGATCACGCGCCCCATCTGATCCAGTTCGATCGGGTCGTAGATGTGCAGACTGATGTAATCGCAGCAGGTGCGGATCGGCGCGGAGATGTCCTGCCGCTGCTTGAGCTTGTGGACGCGATGCACAAAGTCCTCAAACATTTTGTCCAAAATGTTTTTCTTTTCGGCAAGGCTCCGTGACTGCGCGATCTGCGTTTCGTAGTAGTCCCCGACCGAGTACGCGATAACCGGCGCCAGTCCGCCGCGGATCGCCGCCTGTACCGAGAGCGTGATAAACTTGATCGCATAGGCGTTTGCCTTTTCGCTCGGCGAACCGAAGCTGCTCGCGCCGTAGGACGCCTTGCTGACTGCGTTGTTCAGCGCGCCCGCATAGTGAATGTCGCCGCGCTCGATCTTGCTGAACAGCTCGGACTGCGTCTGATAGACGCCGGCGTGCACGTCGGCATTCGACTGCACGGTGTCGTCCGGAATCAGAGAAGGTTTCTTTTTCGGCTTGGGTGCGTTGGAATTGTCGTAGCGGAAGGCGTCAACGCCGATTTTTTCTTCGTTCACGGCAAAGTGCAGCATCTGCACATACGGCCAAAAGCGCGTCGCGCTCAGCACCGGCTGTCCGGCGAGCATATTCAGCGCACGGCGGCGGAACCGCTGCGACATATAGTGCCGATCCAGCTCCTTTTCAATCGTCACCGCGGAAATATCGCTCGTATACAGCGGACCGAGAATGTGCAGCTTTTTGACCGCACCGTTTTCGACTTCAAAGATCGTCGCCCAGCTTAAATCCACGCCGTTATAGGAAATCAGCGGCACATTTTCTGCTTCCCCGTAGGCCCGGATCGACGCAAACCGCTTTTCGTCTCCGAACACGAGGCGGACAAACGTGCGTTCGTCCCGGTAGGGGCTGGTGGAGGCTTCCACCGCAAAAGTATCTGCGTCAAAGCGCCAGTAGCCGATGTTCTGACTGCAGGACATCAATTCCAGAAAATAGTCGATCCGTTCGCTGCGTTCCATAGCCGCCTCCGCGTTCTTAGGATATGTTCATTATACATTCCGTTCACTCTTTTGCGCAATCACTGATTTGCGAAACGGTACAACAATTTGTCAGATAACATGGAAATGTAAAATAATCTGCTGTTTTCGGACCGATTATTCTCAAATCGGATCACAATTTGTCTGTTGTCTTGCGAATCAAAACACGAAAAAGCAAATGGGAGGACGCAGGGAAAGGATGGAATATGGTATGATAAGGACAATCAAATAGGTTTGTCCGTACATCGGACAGAAAGGATTGCGTATGCCGAAAATCAACAAGGTCGTTACGACTGTCTGGTACAACAAGAAAAATATGAAAGCATTGCGGAACGTGTTCCCGACGGCGGAATTTGTCTGGGTGCCGTTCTATGATAAGGAGTTGCTCGAGAAGGAAGTACGCGACGCGGACGCGGCGATCCTGCTCGGCGACGTGGATGCCTGCCTGCTCGGCGAGAATACGCTCAAATGGATCTTTTGCGATCATGCGGGGCTGAACGGCTCGGCACGTTCGGAGGTGTTCGCGCGCGGGATCCCCGTGACCGGGGCGGGCGGCAGAAGCGCACCGGTGCTTGCGGAGCATTGCATCTATTTCATGCTGCAAAGCTGCTATCACACCAAAGAGCTTCTTGCTGCGCAGGAAAACAGGCAGTGGGGCGTAGAGGGTATGCAGACGTGGCGCGGACTGTACGGCAGAACCGTCGGCATCATCGGCCTCGGCAACAACGGCAAGCAGCTTGCAACGCGCTGCCATGCGTTCGGGATGCGCGTCTTGTCCTATAATCTCAACGCGGTTCCCGACTTTGATTGCGTTGAAAAGCAGTACACGATCGACAACGGCGACACTTTGGACGAGCTTCTTGCGGAATCCGATTTTATCGTGCTGACGATCGCGCTGAACGACAAAACGTTCCACATAATCAATAAGGATACGCTCGCCAAGGTCAAAAAGGGCGCATTCTTGGTCAACATGGCGCGCGGCGGCGTGGTCTGCACGGAGGACATGATCGAGGCACTGCAAAACGGCACGCTGTCCGGCGCGGGACTGGATGTATTCGAGGAGCAGCCGCTTTCCCCGGAATCGCCGCTTTGGACGATGCCGAACGTTTATATCACACCGCATTCGACCCCGCAGGTGCCGGATCGTGCGGCAGCCAGCATCGAGATCATCCGTGAAAACGCGCGTCGCTTTGAGGCGGGAGAGCCGCTGCTGAACCTGATGCGCCCTTCCGACGCGATGGATAACAAGAAGGCCGAGGGCGGCTGGGCGCGCATGATGAACGCGAAGCTGACCAAGGAGCAGCTTGCCCAAGTGGACTTTGATAAATACCTCGGCGAGCGCGGCTGGCGCGACCCGTCCGAGTGGATGTGAATTTAAAACCATAAAGAAACAAAAGCCCGGTCCGCGCGACCGGGCTATTTGCTGCCGCAAGCGAAACGGCGGCTTCGAAACACACAACCGAAGCCGCCGCTTGATTAGGAGGAAGAAGAATCTTATTTGTACAGATCGCAGATGCGCTGATACGCATCAGTCACTTTGCCGGGACCGTACTTTTTGATCATCTTACAGTAGTCGTTCCATGCGCCGTCGTCATGGATATCGAGCTTGCCGGTGATGAACGCCGGGACCTGCGTGGACATATAGGTGTCGATGTTCGCCTTGGTCTTGTTGTAGGCGTTCGATTCGTCGGCAGTGAACTGGTCATTCGTCTGCTTCTGAATGTAGCCGTAGTTCTGGTAGTGGTCCCAGGCGAGCATGCACTGTACGGCGTCGGGCGTGTAGCTTTGGTTCAGCGCAGTCACGAAGCCCCAGTCATAGATGCCCGTGCTCATGCGCTTGCCGGCAACGGCGGAGGCAAGGTTGTTGTCCTCGCGCGTTTGCGGGTTGCGGATGTAGACCGGAATGCCCTGCTCGTTCACGCCATCCTGATAATAGCCGTAGGCCAGGCCGAACTTTGCGTAGGTCGGATCGTTGATCTCCTTCACTTCTTCTTCGGTCAGACCGAAGCAGAGCTTCAGACCGCCGTCGGTCGTGAACAGGTAATCGAAGAAGGCAAGTACGGTGGGCAGGTCCTCTTCGGCCACCTTCTTGGTGATGACGTTGGCGTTGCGGACGTGGCTGTACTGATACATCGAGTATGGCTTCTGATACTTGACGGCGTCGGAGCCGTAAACGTCGTTGATCGGCTGATACGCGCCCACCATCATGATGCCCTTGGTATACGGCATATCGTCGGATTCGAGCAGATCGCCGGTTTCGGCTCTGCGTCCGACGAACATACCGATCTTGCCGGCGTGGGAAGCGGAGGTGTTGATCGAATATGCCTGATCCGCGGTGCGCTCGGCAAACTGCTTGTCGAGCCAACCCTTGCTGTACCAGTTGTTCAGACACTCGATGTAGGCGCGCATGGATTCGGAATCACCGCCGAAGCCCGCGTTGCCGTCGGGCGTGAGGTACCAGAGCGGCGCGCCGCCGCCGAACGCCGTAAACAGCGAGCCGTCCTCGTTATAACCTTTGTAGAAAATCGAGGTGCAGTAGCCGTCCGTGATGCCGAGATCGGCCTGCGCCTTGGTGAAGATCTCGAACATCCATTCCCAGTCGGAAATGTAGACCGGGCAGGTGCCGTCCCATGTCGGGTCGATTTCAAGGTATCTCGCTTTCAGATCCTCGTTGTACCAGCTCGGGAACACGACGTCGTCATGCCAGCCGGATTCATCCTTGGACCACGTGAACGCAGCGCCGGTAGAGGGGTTTACGCCATACTTTGCGACCCAGTCGCGGCGGTACATCCAGCCCATGAAGTTGTTCAGCGTTTCCTCGGTAATGGAGGAGATCGCAAGGATGCGCTGCTCGCCGTTTACGTTGGCATACAGGAACTGCTTGCTCTCGGGATGCCGTTCAAGCGCCGCCTTGTAGTTCGGCATGTATTTGTCTACGTAATCGGTCAGATCGTAGATCACGTCGTCTTCCAACAGCTCCGCCGCGCTCGTCGTGGAACGGCTCATGTCCATGACCATCGAATAGTCCTCGGTAGCAAGGAGCGTGTTGAAGTTGTCGAGCTCCGCGCCGGAGATCGGGACCTGGAAGCTGAATTTGATCTTCCGACCGTTAAACTCCATCGTTTCGAAGTATTTCACGACCGGGTTCTGCTCATAGGAGTCGTAATAGGTCGAGTCCTCGCCGACCGGGATCCACCACGTCAGCTTCAGCGGTTCGCCCTCTGCGCCGCCGTTGTCGGTCGCTTCGCCGCCGCAGCCGAACAGCAGCAGCGTCGAAAGCAGCATCAAAGCACACAGTGTCAGGGAAATAGCTTTTTTCATCGTCGTTCTCCTTGGTATGAATTTGATCGGATGATCGGTTGTTTCGTTATCGGATCGCTATGCACGCGTAGGCGTCGAGCCGGTGCAGCGTCACGATCAGTTTGCCGTTTTCGAGCACGGCCGCTGCATTGTCCGGCGTTTCGATGTCCTGCACGGCAAATGCCGGCTTGTCCCACGGGATCGTCACAACGGTGTCAAACAGCGGAACCGGATCGAAATAGCTCTTGCCGAAATGCCCGGTGCCGTTGACGAACTGCAAAAGCGTCATATCCCCCTTGTGTCCCTTGGTGATCTCCACCATTGGGCTTGCCTCGGGTGCGATGCTTTGACAGCCGCAGAGCGCAAGCACATCGCCCATGAACAGGTTCCATACATCGAGGCCTTCTTCGTAATAGCACAGCCCCGGATACCACGGCAGCGAGATCGCCTTGCCGCTTCCTGCGGTATGGATAGCAAGGGCAGGGAAGTCGGTCGTCGGTTCGGTCGGATAGCACGCTTCCGGCGGGCCGAACCGCTGCGGCGCTTCATAGCCGCCGAGCAAGGCGGTTCCGTCCTTATAGGCGCGCGTTTGATACGCCTTGCCGACGGGGACGAGCTTGCGGTTCGTGAAAGACGGGAACGACACTTCGTCCGCCTTGCGGATACGGAGACACGATCCCATCACGCCGTCGTCGTAGGCTTCGGCGCTTTCGATGCCGAACAGGCCCTCAAAACCGCGCGGCAGTTTGCCGGTCGCCAGGAGAATGCCGCCGTTTTGCACGAAGGCTTCGAACTTCGGCAGCAGCCGCGGATCGAACCGTCCCTTATCGGGCAGCAGCACGATGCGGTATTTCGCAAGGTCGAGCTTGCCGAGCCCGCCGAGCAGCGTTTCGTCGAACGGGATGTGCTGTTCGGTCAGCGCACGGATCCAACCGCGCTCCTCGCTGTTCGGGTATTGGTACGCTTCCTTTATTAACAGTACCTCTGCGTCGGACGAGCCGCCGTACACGATGCTTTCATGCTTTTCGGCAAAGGCGAACACCTTCTTGACGCGCTCGAACGCCGAGGTGTCCTCCCGCGTATCGAGCCGCCCGAACAGGTAATAGTCCAGTCCCGCAAAGTTGGCCAGCCCCTGCCACAGCCGCAGCTCCTGCAGCGCAGGTGTCACGGACACCCAGCGGTGATAGAACCCCATCATGTCCGTTGTGCAGGCGACGGCGTTTTCTGTCATGCCGCGCATCGCGCGCGCATTGTCGGATGCGGCGTATTGCCAAAACGGCCCTCTGCCGTATTCGCTGTTCGCTTCCTGCCGGATGTAATCGACCGAGCAGTAGGCGATCTGCGGGTTAATCGAATGGATCAGCTCGGTAATACGCTTCTTTTGCACCGCCGAGACCTCGCGCTGAAACATGCCGAAGGCTTCGCTCGCCTTGTCGCCGGGGAGGAGTTTTTCGGGAATCTCCATGCCGAACCGCTTTTTGAAGCCCGCTTTGCATGCCTCGCAGCGGCACGCGCCGTACATCCGGTAACTGTAATCGGTTGTGAACGAGGAGAACGTGCCCATGTTGCAGTACACGCCGTCAAACGGGTATTTTTGCAGCAGTTCGGTCAGGATCTTGTCCATATACCCATTTTGATAGCCCGCAAGCATACAGGTATGCACATAGCCATTGTAGTCGATCACGCTGCCGTCCGCAAGGCGATACGCCCAGTCCGGATGCCGCTCATACACGTCACGACGCACCTTGGAAAAATCCGTCCGGGCAATGACTTTAAGCCCCATCTTATGACAGCGGTCCACAAGCGCGCCAAGGTCGAAACCGTCTAAATATGCGGAAAGCGGCTGATCGGCAAGCACCGTCGGATAGGAGGCGATAATCCCCGCCGTGTTCAGAATCACAACGTTGGCATGCAGATCGGACAGTACGCGGCAAAACGCATCCGCGTCGAAATCCTTTGTGTCGATTTCGCAAAAGTTTGATTGCACCGCGCGCCACGGGAAGTTTGTCCACCACGTTTCCATTTCGGCTACCTCTTGGTTTGATATCATCATTCTATACGGCTGTAAAGGGAAAGTAAATCGGAATTTTTGCTTTTGCGTCTGTTATTTTGCGATTCTACGGGATCGACGGCAGATTCGGACGGGATTTTTCCTGCGATTATTCTGCGAGAAAAGCAAATGACCGGTTCCAAAAGCGAATGTTCGGATAGGAAAGAGGCTTTTGTTTTGCTATGCTTTTTACAAGAAATTGAAAAAGGGGGATGCAGTATGCTGCAAACCATCGACGCATTTGTGCCGCAGCACGAAAAACTGATCTGTATTGACTCGGACGGCACCGTGATCGACGCGATGAACGTCAAGCACAACCGCTGCCACGGCTACAGCTTTATTGAAGAATGGAACCTTCAGGCGCACGCCGAAGAGGTGCAGAAGATCTGGAATGACATTAACCTATATGAAAAGAGCCGCGGCGTGAACCGCTTTCTGGCGCTTGACGAAATGCTGACCCGCATGGAGGGCGTTTACCTTTATACCGATTCCAACGAGCGCGCGGGCTACCGGATGTGGCTCCGCAAAGGCGATCTTTCCAACAAGAGCTTAAAGGCCGAGATCGAGCATTCCGATAATCCACTTTTGAAAAAGGCGCTGCGGTGGTCGCTCGCGCTGAACGAGCGAATCTCCGCCGTCACGACGGACGACAAGCCGCCGTTTGACAACGTGCGCGAAACGCTCGATTATGCGTTGGACAAGGTCGATATCGCGGTGATTTCCAGCTCAAACATTGCGGCGCTCGAGGAGGAATGGGGCGCCTACGATCTGCTGCGCTATCTGTCCGTGATGACGAGCCAGGAGATCGGCACCAAAGACGAGTGCATCGCCCGGATGCTCGAAAAGAGCTATCAAAAAGAAAACGTGCTGATGATCGGCGACGCGTACCCGGATGTAAACGCGTCGGAATCGAACGGCGTTTGGTACTACCCGATTCTCACGCGGCACGAGGGCGAAAGCTGGGCGCTGCTGAAGGATAAGTATTTGGACATCTTCCTTGCGGATAAATATAAGGAAGTACAACCCGAGCGCATGGAAGCGTTTTCCCGGAATTTTGAAAATAAAGGAGAATAAGCATGGTTAATCTGAAAGCAAAACCGTTTTATCTGAACGACGAGCAGATCGCGTGGGTCGAGGATACAATCGCCTCGATGACAGAGGAGCAGAAGATCAAGCAGCTCTTTATCCACCTCACCGGCGCGGGCGATGATGAAGCCGCGGTCAGGGAAGAAGCCGAAACCATGCAGATGGGCGGTATCCGCTTCAATCCGCGCTCCCGCATGGAGATGTGGAACATGAACCGCTATTTTCAGCGGTACAGCAAGATCCCAGTTCTGTCGGCGGTCAACGTCGAGGCGGGCGGCAACGGCGCCTCGAGCGACGGCACGAACGTCGGACAGGAAATCAAAGTTGCGGCAACCGGCGATCCGAAGTATGCCTATCAGCTCGGTCAGATCTGCGGCAGAGAGACCAAGGCGACCGGCTCCAACTGGGCGTTTTCGCCGATCGTCGATATCACCTATAACTGGCACAATCCTGCCATCTCCACGCGCGCCTGGGGCAACGATCCCGACAAGGTGCTGGAGCTGTCCCTCGAATACTTTCGCGGCATTTCGGAAAGCGGCATCCTCTGCGCGATGAAGCACTTTCCCGGCGACGGCGTGGACGAGCGCGATCCGCATATCGCAACGAGCGTCAATTCCCT
>CAMHJE010000046.1:0-17054 GCA_946185305.1 uncultured Clostridia bacterium
GGACCCGCTTCGACCGTCTCCGGGAGGCGGCGCCCGGCGGCGCGGCGCTGACCGTGGAGAATCATAACATCATCGGCGGCCTGCATTCGGCGGCGCTCGAAGCTCTCGCCGCAGAGCGGATTCCGTGTTTTGCGGTCGGCATCATGGATCGCTTCGGCGAGGTCGGCAAGCTGCCATATCTGAAGGAAGCGTTGGGCCTTACAAAAGAACACATACTCGCGGCGGCCAGGGAAGCCGTCAGCAAAAAATAAGGAGAAAATGTATGAAACTGGCAATCGGAAGCGATAAATCGGGCTTTGCGGCAAAGGAAGCCGTCAAGGCGTACTTAACGGAAGCGGGCGTGGCGTTCGACGATCTCGGCACGCAGGACTTGGAGCATGTCGTCCCGTACTATGCGGTGGCGGATAAGGTCGCCCCGCTCGTGCAAAACGGCACGTATGATAAGGCAATTTTGATCTGCGGCACCGGCGCGGGCATGAGCGTCGTTTCCAATAAGTATAAGGGCGTGTATGCCGTCGCCTGCGAGGGCGTGTATTCGGCCAAGATGGCGCGTGCGATCAACAATGCCAACATCCTTTGCATGGGTGGCTGGATCGTCGGCCCCGAAATGGCCGTCGAAATGGCGAAAACGTTCTTGGCAACCGCTTGGTGTCAGGACTTGGAGGACTGGCGGGCGGCGAATATGCACCGCTTTGCGGGCGAGGTCGCGGCGATTGAGGACCGCATTTACGGCAAGTAATTTCGCATGAAGCACAGCCAAAAGTCGGCATTGATGATCGCCGGAATGATCCTTTTTTGGTCGATCTTCTATGCCGTATCCAAATATATGGTCGCAGAGGCCGGCTCGCCGTATTTGGCGGGCGGGCTTTTGCGTGCCGCCGCGCTGCTGTTCTTAACCGTGCAGCTCCTTGTGATGCGCCAGTTCACCGATCTGTTTCGGCAAGGCAGGTCGGTTTGGATCCTGCTGCTGATCGGCGTTTTCGGCTTTTGCGCCGATCTGTTCGCCAATCTCGGTTATGCGCACGGCTCGCTCGGCACCGGCACGGCGCTGCTGAAAACCGATGTGCTGATGGCGAACCTCGTGACTGTGCTGCTCTATCATAAACGGCTGACGTGGCTCGACTGGCTCGGTACAGCGGTCATGCTGCTCGGCGTGCTGCTGGTGCTGAACGTGTCGTTTTCGGACATGCGTTTTGCGTGGACCGACCTGTTTTTCCTGCTATCCGCGGCAAGCCTCGCCGCGAACGCGTTCATCATTCAGCACGCGCAGCGCCGCTACGGCAAAACACCGGAAATGATTTCCTATTATAACAATCTCGTTGTGCTTGTGCTGTTCACCGCTGCATCGGCGATCAGCGGCGATCTTGCCCGCGTCGGCAGCGTCACGCTGTCGCATTCGTGGATGATCCTGCTCGGCGGTTTGGCGCAGACGGGCATCTATTTCTTCTACTACCGCAATCTGCGCGAGCATGAGGTTTGGAAGGTCAAGCTGTATCTGCTGCTGATGCCAATTGTCAGCGCCGTGTTCGGCGTTCTGTTTTTCCGGGAAGCCATGACGGGCAGAACCGTGATCGGAATCGCCGTCGTGCTGCTCGGCGCAGGTCTGCTGCTGCTCAAGGGCCGCGCGGCAAAGAAGAACGCGTAGCATCAAAGAATGAACGGCATAAAACGAACCCCGCACCGTATCGGCGCGGGGTTCTTTGTCGGAAAGGAACGTTATTCGGCCTCGACCGGCGCTTGGGCAGCAGCGGCAAGCTCCATCAGGCCGGGAACCGTCAGGGTCGTGATGTTCGTGATGCTCGCATTGCCTTCCAGATCGGCATTGACAAACACGAGCTGCAAGGAATGAACCGGCGCAGCGGTGAGCAGGGAGGAGTGGCAGAGGATCGCGTAGTTCGTTCCCGCGACGACCTGACTGCCAAGGTAGGCAACCGGCTCCTGCTTTAAGCCAGTGTAGCCGACAAGCGCTTTATCAAACGCGGCCTGCACATCCTCGGGCAGCGTCGACGCCTCAAATTCCTCCGGCACGGCCCAGCCGCCGGCCAAGGTCGGATCCGGCAGAGCGGCATATTCGCCTTCGGAAAGCGTGCCGAGATCAAACGGCAGTACATCGGTCAGCGTCGCATTGCCCTGTAGATCGGCGTAGATGATCAGCACCTGCAGCGTCGATACAATGTCACCGCCCTCGATCAGCGGCGTCACTTCGGCAAGAACGGCGTAATTCATCCCGGCCACGACCTGCTGTCCGAGCAGCGCGATCGGCTTTGCCGTAAATTCTTCATTTTCCGCAAGCGCCTTGTCAAACGCTGCCTGCGCGGCCTCCGGCAGGACATACGCGGTTTCTTCCTTATGCAGCGTCCAGCCGCCCAACAAAATCGCGGGCGCTTCGACGGATGCTTCTGCATCGGCTGCAGGCTCGGCCGTTTCCGGCTTCGCTGTATCTTCGGCTGCTTCCGGCTCGGCGGCTTCTGTCGATGCAGCGGCGCTTTCTACCGCGTCGGCAATCGCGTCTCCCGCTTCCGTTTCAGCGGCGTCCTTTTCGACTTCCTCGGCTTCATCGGCAACGGCGTCCTTCACCTCGGAAGCGGCTTCTTCATCTTCGTTGGCGGTCACGATGGGATTGCCCTTGGCGTCGATCTGATGCAGACCGCCGGTCTTGCCGCAGATGCGGCAGACATACTGGTTATCCTTGATTTCCGGCGAGCTGTAGAAATTGGAGTTGCAAAGATCGCAATGCCAACGTCCGTACACGCGCTCAAGCGGCTTTTCATCGGTCTTGCTCACGGCGTCCGCGTTTTCCACCGGTTTGGCATCGGTCGCTTCCGGCTCAGTCGCTTCCGGTTCGGTTGCTTCCGGCTCGGTTGCTTCCGGTTCGGCGTCGGTTGCTTCCGGTTCGGTCGTTTCTGGTTCCGTTGCTTCGGGTTCGGTCGCTTCGGGCTCCTCGGCGGGGAGGGCTTCGCCCTTCTCCACGATGGTGATGCGGCCTTCGCCGAACGGCTCGGCGTATTCCTTGCCGACGTTGCCGCCGAGCTTCTCAACGATATAGGTGATCAGCACTTGGTTATCGAGCATGACCTTGTCTTGCAGCAGCGTGCAGCCCTTGAACATCGTAAAGCCGTCGCCGCCTTCTTCCAAAAGATAATTGTGAGAAGCAAGCGTATAAGTCTTTTCGGGATCGAGCGGCTCATATTCGCCGGTCTCGCCGTTCAGCACCGTCACATTCTTGATGCGGCGATCTCCGGTCACAGCAATGAATTCGCCCTTATTGTTGAACTCTACGGTCGAATCCACGTTGAGGTCGATGGTAAAGCGCATGCCGGAAACATGCTGGAAGCCGCCGGATTCACCGGGCAGCTTGGCAGCGGCCATCTCCAGGGCATCCAAGATCGTGCTGCCGGAAACTTCCGCAACGCACAGCATGTTGCCGAACGGATGAACGGAAATGATCTGTCCGTAGGTGATATCGCCCGCGGGGATCGACTTGCGGATGCCGCCGCCGTTGACAAACGCAATCTGCGCACCCGAAAGACTGCGGTACGCATCGGCACACAGATCGCCGAGGTTCGTCTCCTGGTTGCGGATGATACGCACATCCTCGTTCGCGGGATCTTGCGTAATCAGATCCACATCGCTGTGCGCTACGACCTGATTGATCAGCTCGGCAAATTCGGCGTTGATGCTGTCCACAACCTCGCCGATGCCGCCGTCGTCGCTCAGCGCGCCGATCAGCTCGGCGTAAGCAACAGCCGATTCGTCGATCAGCATCGTATGAAACGTCCCGTCCTCGTCAATCGTCAGAACGCCGACATACGCGAGCTTCGTACCGGTCGAAGTCAGAAGCACGTCCTCGCCGTCCTTGTTCTTCACGGTTTCGCCCGGAATAACGGTATGCGAATGCGCGTCTAAGCAGACGTCGATGCCGGTCGTGTTATTGATGACCTCGGAACTTGTCCACGGGCTGCAATCGGCCTCAATGCCGAGATGCGTCATGGCAATCACATAGTCCGCGCCATCGGCACGCGCCGCGTCAACCGCGTTCTGCGTCACGGTATACAGCTTTTCACCGGTCTCATCCTCGGAGAAGGTGTAAATGTATTCACCGTTCTCGTTCTGGAAGTAGACGGGTGTGGAGGAAACAAAGGTGCGCGGCGTCGTAAGGCCGACAAACGCAATCTTCTTGCCGCCGACCTCAAGGATCTTATAGGCGTCAAAGATCGGATTGCCCTCCGCATCGGTGAAGTTGGCCGACACATACGGGAAGTTCGCGCGCTCGACGTTCGCCAAGAGCTGCTCGATACCGTAGTCGAACTCGTGATTGCCGATGGTCGCCACATCGTAGCCGATGGCGTTCATAATGTCGATGATGTACGCGCCTTTGGAGAGCGTGCCGATGGTGTCGCCCTGCAAGGCGTCGCCGTTATCGACCAGCAGCACATGGTTGCCGGCGTTCTCCAAAGCCTTTTTCAGCTTCGCAAGCCCGACATAGCCGATATTGTCCTCTACGCCGCAATGCACGTCGTTCGTGTAGAGAATCACGATCTTGCCTTCCGTCGCGGCGGCCGCGGCGAGCAGATCCTCGTCGGTTTCCTTGGTCGGTTCCGCGTCTTCGGCGGGTGCCGGCTCGGTTGCTTCCGGCTCCGTCGTTTCGGCGGGCGTTTCGGCGTCCTCGTTATGATCGGGCGTCGTGACGGTAACGGTCAGCGTTGTGGTGACAACGGTACCGTCGTCCGTTACCTGCGTTGTTTCCGTGGTCGTCGTCTTGGTGTCCGCCATGGCGGGTGCCGCCAGACAGAACAGCAGCACGAACGCAAGCAGAATTGCAAACAATTTGGTTTTCATGTTCGTTCCTTTCCTTTTCTATATCGTTTCGGCAGTTATGACCTCGATCGTGTCGCCGGGGCGGATGATCCCGTCCCGAATCACAATCGTAAAAATCCCTTCACGGGGCATCACACAATCCCCGACAGCCTTGCGGATCGCACAGTCCGCATGACATTCCTTACCGATCTGCGTCACCGCAAGGATCGCGTCCCCGACTTGCAGCAGGGTTCCGACTGGAAGCCCCTTCAGCTCGATCCCTTCGGTCAGGATGTTTTCGGCAAAGGCGCCGACCGGGATATCCGGGAACCGTTCGCGCATCGGCACAACGCTTTCCTCGGCGAGCAGACTGATCTGCCTATGCCAGTTGCCCGCGTGCGCATCGCCGTCAATCCCGTGTCCGACGCGAACCGCAAGGGCGGCAACCGGATGCTTCATCGTGCCCTTTCGTTCGCTGATGCAGACCGCCTTGACCTTTCCCATACCTTGCTCCCAAAAGCCGATACCTCGACCTTTTGTTCATAATCTGTTCATATTATACACGCTTTTGCCGCTTCGGTCAATGTCCCTCCATAGGTTTTCGTTCATTTCGCGGAAGATTTTCCTTTTTTGCCGCAATTCGCGTCCCGTTTTTGCCGCAGAAAACAGACGTTATTTCTATATGAAAGAAACGGTGCATTTTCTTTCATTCTTTTCTCTTGCGCGCCGCGGACGCGCTATGGTATCATACGGTTAGAATACTATAACCGAAAGGATAGGCTATGTTTGATAAACGGTTAATGAAGCTCTGTCCCGAAAGCCGGAAGTACATCCTCGGCAATATTCTCCTGCAATGGCTGGAGCTTTGTCTGAATACGGTGATGATCCTGCTGATTGCGACCGCGGTGCAGCGGCTGTACGACAAAACATGGACGCTTGCCGATTTGTGGCTGCCGCTTGCGGCGATTGCGGCGACGGTCGTGCTGCGCTTTTTCACCACGAAAGGCGCGACGCGCATGAGCTATCTCGCTTCACGCACCGTCAAGCGCGTCCTGCGAGAGAAGATCTACCGTAAGCTGCTGCGCCTCGGCACGACCTACCGCGAGCACGTCACGACGGCGGCGCTTGTGCAGGAATCCGTCGAGGGCGTCGATCAGCTCGAAAGCTACTTCGGTCTGTATATGCCGCAGTTCTTTTACGCGTTTATCGCCCCGATCTTTTTGTTTTTCCTGTTCGGCTTCGGCGGCAGCTGGACGGTGGCGACCGTGCTGCTGGTGTGCGTCCCGCTGATCCCCGGCGCGATCATGATGGTGCAGAAGATCGCCAAAAAGATTCTTTCCAAATATTGGGGACAATATACACAGCTCGGCAGTACGTTCCTTGAAAATCTGCAGGGCATGACGACGCTGAAGACCTATCAGGCCGACGCGTTTAAGAATGAGCAGATGAACGAGGAGTCCGAGCACTTCCGCAAGGTCACAATGGCCGTACTGACCATGCAGCTCAATTCCGTCACGATCATGGATTTCGTGGCTTACGGCGGCGCGGCGCTCGGCATTTTGCTGGCGACGCTTGCGTTCACGAAGGGCGAACTGTCGCTGTTAAGCTGCGTGTTTATGATCCTGCTGTCCGCGGATTTCTTCCTTCCGATGCGGCGGCTCGGCAGCTATTTCCATGTGGCCATGAACGGCATGGCGGCAAGCGGCAGCTGATCGGCCTTGCGCGGGCGTTCCTCCATGACGCGCCGTTTATGCTGCTCGATGAACCGACAAGCAATTTGGACAGTCTCAACGAAGCCGTGATCCTGCGGTCGCTTAAGGAGGAAGCCAGGGGCAAGACGGTCGTGCTTGTGTCGCACCGCGCCTCTACCGTGCGCATTGCCGATACCGAATTGGCGATGGCGGAAGGACGGGTCAGCTGATGCAGGGAAAAACAGATAAAAACGAAGGGCGAGCTTTGAAGCCGACACGCATCGTGTTTGCCGTGCTCGGCTGTATCTGCTTCGGCCTCGGCACCATCGGCGTGTTTTTGCCGATCCTGCCGACGACGCCGTTCTATTTGGCAACGCTGTTCTTCTTTGCCAACAGCTCCGAGCGGCTGCACACATGGTTCCTTGGAACAAAGCTGTACAAAAAGCATCTCGACTCGTTTGTCAAGCGCCGCGGGATGCTGCTGCAAACGAAGGTTTCCATTATCACGACCGTCACGCTGCTGATGGGCTTCTGCTTCTTTATGATGGCCCGCAAGACGCCCGAAAAGCCGATGCTTTGGATCCCGTGCGGCATCCTTGCGGCTGTTTGGATCGCCCATATCCTGTACTTTGTGTTCGGCGTCAAAACGATCCAGAAGGATGCGGCGGCAGAGGAGACGGCAGAATCGGAAGCATAATGCAAACAGAAAAGGCATCGCTGCTTGGGCGATGTCTTTTATCATGCAGAATCTTCGATTGCATTTTTCCTGCTTGTGCGCTATGATAAAGGCACTTCGAAGAGGAGCACGGTATGGAGTATAGTCTGGTACGATCCAAAAGAAAAACAATCGGCATGGAGCTACGTCCGGATGGGACGCTGCTTGTTCGTGCGCCGATGCGGATGAGCAAGGCTGCCATCGACGATTTTATTATGCGTCACCGGGACTGGATCGAAGCGCACCGCAAGCGCGCAGAGCAGCGTAAAGAAGCAGCCGAAGCGCAGGGGCCGCTGACACAGGAAGAACTGAAAGCCCTTGCCAAGCATGCCCGCACCTATATCCCGGCGCGCGTCCGGTTCTATGCGCCGCGCGTCGGCGTGACATTCGGACGCATTGCGATCCGCAGCCAGCGCACGCGGTGGGGCAGCTGCTCCTCACAGGGCAATCTCAATTTCAACTGCCTGCTGATGCTGACGCCGCCGCAGGTGATCGACAGCGTCGTGGTGCATGAGCTGTGCCATCGAAAGGAAATGAACCATTCCGAACGGTTCTATGCCGAAGTGCTGCGCGTGTTCCCGGAATATCGGAAGTGGGAAAAATGGCTGAAAACCAACGGCCCCGTGCTGCTTCGTCGCATGGAGGCCGGAGCAAAGCCCGAAGAAGAATAAAAGAGCGACCGCATTGCTTTGCGGTCGCTTTCGCGTTTTATAGGCTTTATTCGCTTTCGGCCGTCGCTGCCGGTGCGTCCGTGACAGACTCCACGGGCTCGCCCGCCGGCAGCGCATCGAGCGCCGGTTCGTTCTCGGCGGCGTCGGGGTCGGTGATATAGATGATATCACTTGTCGAGCGGCCGCCGCGGTACGGCACGTTGGCGACCTCTCCGTTCCAGTAGAACTGCGACGTTTCGCCGCCGTCCAGATTGAACGCGAGCTTACAGCCGAGCGATTCCATCAGCTTGGCGGTTTCTTCCATTGTGAGTCCGTTCGAATAGCGCGATTTGCGGCCGTCGATCACGACGAAGCAGTAATGTCCCGGTTCGTAATAGCCGATCACGGTACGCGGGTTGGCGCGCAGGATTTCCTTGTAATACTCCCCGAACGTCGATTTGGCGGTGCCGTCCTCGTTCAACAGCGACGGGCCGAATTCCCATGCCTGCCACACGTTGGAAAGATCCCGGCTGTCGGCGTCGAAGGTGTCGGATTCGTAGGTTTCCATCGTGCCGTCACGGTTCAACAGCAGGATTTCGCGCCCGATCCACGGCTTCCACGGGTTCGGCTCATAGCGTTCACCGTTGCGGATCACAAGCCCACGGTGGATGTTGTAGGAATAGTAATCTCCGTTGATTGCCGTGATCGGATTGACGTTTTCCACCATGCGCAAAAACGGCGTCCAGAGCTTTCCGTTCTTGGCACGCGTGCCGAAGGCGCCGTCCCAGCTTTCCGTGCGCATCGCCTCCACATCCTGCACATGGATATCGACCACATAATAGACAAGGTATTTGGTCAGCGGGGAAGAGGTGAATTTTTCCATCGTGACCGATACCGTATCGCTGATATAAGCGGTCTCATTTTCAATATGTCCCTCGCCGTACCAGAACCCGTCATAATCGCCGCCGAGCAAGCCCGCGGGCGTCGGCGTCGGGGTCGGCGTCGGCTCCGGCGTCGGCGTTGGCGTGGGGGTCGGTTCGGGCGTCGGGATCGGCGTCGGAGACGGTGTTGCCGTCACCGGCGGCAGCGTCACATTCACCTCAGCTGTCAGCTCGGCCGGCGCTTCGGTGACGGCAGCGGTCGGCAAAGCGGTCTCTGCCGGCGCTTCGGTATGCAGTTGGTATAAGCCGCAGCCTGTCAGCAAACACAGGCAAAGCAGCCACAGCAGCTTTTTCATGATGTAAAATATCCTTCCCGGAACCGGTATCGTTCCGTATGTTTTTATGGCGCGGGCGTTTCCTTGGGCGCCTCTGGCAACGGCTCGTCCCCGTCGGCTTCGGCGGTGCCTTCGGGCGGGTCAAGGTCGATGTCCTCGCCGTCTGTGATTAGGGGCATCTGCTCCATTTCATCGGGGCCGAGCTCGTCCTCCGGCAACGGCGTATTTTTCGGCTCTTCCGGCTCTTCCGGCAGCGGCGTTTCCTCCGGCAGCGGCGTTTCTTCCGGCTCCTCGGGCAGCGGCAGCTCGGCGTCAAAGACCGGCTCCACAAGATAAACGATATCCGTGATCGGCCGCAGACCGTCGCCGCTCGGCCGGTTAAACAGCTCGCCGTTCCAGAAGAACTGGGACGATGCGCCGCCGTCCATGTTGTACGCCTGCACACAGCCGAGATCGACCATCAGCTGCGCAAGATTCTTCAGCGTCAAGCCCTGCGAATATCCGCTGCGGCGGCCGTCCACGACGACAAAGCAGTAATGCCCCGGCTCATAGTAGCCGAGCACCGTTCGCGGGTTGTTGGTCTTGATCTGATAGGTCGGGAATTCGGTGCGCGGCGTGCCGTCCTCGTTGATCAGGTACGGCCCGAACTGCCAGCCCTGCCACACGTCGGACAGATCCATATTCGGGTCGAAATCGTCATAGCTGTACACGCTCATGGACCCGTCCCGATGCAGCAGGCAGATATCCCGCCCGCGGTACGATTTGGCGCGGTAGACCGTGCCATTGCGCACGATCAGCGAATTGCTCTTGGCACCGTGATAGTCGCCGTTCACAGCCACGATGGCGTCGGCTTTTTTGCAGATCCGGTCGATATACGTTGCGTTGTTCCGGTCAAATCCTCTGGCCGACTCGGTACGCAGGGAAGAAATATCCTGCACATAGATATCCGTGACAAAGTAGACAAGCGTGTTCTTTTTGCTGAACGGATTTTCGGTATACTTTGTGACGGTGATCGAGACCTGATCGCTCACATAGCGCGTTTCGTCCGTTACGGGCTCGCCGCTGTAATCGAATACTTCATATTTCCCGCCGATCAGGCCGGGAATGGGCGTCGGCGTCGGGGTTGGCGTGGGCGTGGGCGTCGGGGTAGGGGTCGGCGTGGGTGTCGGGGTAGGGGTAGGGGTAGGCGTCGGCGTGGCAGTCGGCGTTGCGGTCGGCGCAATCGTCATGATCGGCTCCGGTGTCGGCAGCGCCTCGGCTTCCTTTTGACAGGCAGCAGGCAACAGCAGACAGCCCAGCGCCAAGGCGGACAGGGCAGCACGCCGATACGGTTGCAGGAAAGAATGGTTCATACGCTCCTTAAAAACGGCAGGAGAACAGCGATTCCCAAATGCCGTAGGCTTCCAATACGATTTTAATGCCGATCAAGATCAGAATGACGCCGCCGAACACGGTGGCGCGGCGCTTATATTTCAGTCCGAAGCGGTTGCCGAGCAGCACGCCGATAAAGGACAGCACGAATGTCGTGACGCCGATCAGCGCAATGGCGTAGAAGATGTTCGTCCCTGCGCCGGCCCATACCACGTCGCCGGACATGGAAAACGAAATGCCGACAGCGAATGCGTCGATGCTCGTTGCAATCGCGAGCAGGAACAGCTTGCCGATGCTCGCCAGCGAGAGATCATCCTCCTTGTCGGCGTCGCGGATGCCGTCCAGCGCCATTTTGCCACCCAGGATGACGAGCACGCCGCAGGCGATCCAAGGCCCGATCGTGACAAGCCGCGAAAACGTCGAGCCAAGCGCGAAGCCGCCAAACGGCATCAGCGCCTGAAAGCCGCCGAAAAACAGCGCGATCAGCAGCGCGTGACCGGGCTTTACGCGCTCCATGCAAAGCCCCTGGCACATGGACACGGCAAATGCGTCCATCGAAAGACCGACGCCGATCAGCAGGATATCCCAAATCGTCATTACGTATGACCTCAATCGTTCAAAACTACATTATAATAGTATAACAAAGTTATGCCCCTTACGCAATCGAATTATGCGGTTTGCGTCGTTTTTTACAAGATGCGCACGAAAATCAAATTGCAATCTTATATCAAATACGGTATACTGTCTTGCAAAGAGAGGTTATCCGTATGAAACGAGTATTGGGCTCCATCCGCCGCGTAGATGAAAAGTATCATCTGATCGAGGACGGCGATAAAATCTGCATCGGCGTATCGGGCGGCAAGGATTCGCTGCTTTTAATGCGCGCGATGAAGCTGTATCAGATGTTCTCCAAAACCAAATTCGACGTTTGCGCCGTCATGCTCGATCTCGGCTTGAAGTATCAGAACGTACAGCCGATCATCGACTATGCCGCCTCCATTGATATCCCGTTCGAGGTGATTCGCACGGAGATCGGCAAGGTTGTGTTCGAGTATCGCGCGGAGCGTTCGCCCTGCGCGCTGTGCGCCAAGCTGCGCCGCGGCGCGCTCAACAATGCGGCGTTGGCACGCGGCTGCAACAAGGTCGCGCTCGGCCATAACCGGGAGGACGTGCTCGAAACGCTGCTGATGTCCATGCTGTACGAGGGACGCATGAACACCTTTGCTCCGGTCACGTATCTCAACCGCACCGGTATCACCGTGATCCGTCCGCTGGTGTATGTGCCGGAGAAGCATTGCCTGTCGGTGGCACGGCAGCTGGAGCTGCCGGTGCTGCCCGCCAACTGCGACGTCGCCGGTTCGACCAAGCGCGAGGAAGCCAAGAACCTGATCCAGTATCTTTGCAAGATCGTCCCCGACGCCGACGTGAAGCTGATGCACGCGATCACAAACACCGAAAAATACGGTCTGTGGGATCGGATGCGCACCAAGGAAAACGACAGCACGTTCGACGACCGATAACCGGGATTTTCCAAGATAGAGAAAGCACCCATGCATCTGCTGGGTGCTTTTGCATATCAATGGGGGAGAGTTACTTCGTCGGCACCTTGCTGCTGGTGCTGAGCAGCGAGCTTACAACATAACCCTTGTTGCTGCCGGCTTTCACGTAATACCACGTCTTGCCGTCCTTGCCCTTGGTCTTGTAGTAGACCGTCACCTTGTCGCCGTTCGACAGCTCCTTGATGCACTTGGAGGACGAATCCGCTTCCTTGCGCAGCGCGGCAACGCTGTTGGTTTTGACCGTGCCGTCGTAGGTGCCGCTTTCCGCAGAGGCGGTGGGCTTTGGCGTGGCGGCGGGCTTGCCTTCCTTGATGAAATCCTTCTTGATATAGCCGTAGCTCGAGCCGCACTTTAAGAACCACCAGCCGTTTTGCAGCTCATACAGCGTGACGGACGTATTCTTGGCGATATCCTTTTTCACAAGCTCATAACTGGTGCCCGGCCCCTTGCGCATGTTTACATTGTCCTTGTAGATATAGCCGTCCTTAGCCGCCTTCTTTTGCTTCGAGGTCGGGGACTTGTAAACCGTCGCGGTGGCCGAGGGCGCAGCTGTGGTGTTCTGCGGCTGCGGCGTCGTGATGCCGACGGTCGGGGTCGCGTCGGAACCCGCGTTCGTATTTGGATCGGGCGTCGTAATCGGGTCAAGGCCTGTTATGTTGGCGGGCGTCGTTTCCGGCTCCGGCGTATCGGTCGGTGTCGCAGGCTCGTCGCTCGGCGTCACGGGGTCGTCACTCACGACCGGCAGATCGGGAAGATTCGCGGCAGCGGAAGCACTCGGTGCAGCGGACGCGTTGGCGCTGCGCGAACCGGCGTCACCCTTGCAGCTGGAGCTTAATACCGCTATAACAGCGATCAAGGCGATGATCAGCACGCCGATAGCGGCTAAAAACAGAATCCCGGCCGGGGTCAGCTTGAATTTCAATTTCTTTTTTGCCATACTTTTCCTCCGATTATAAAAGGTGCTTGTCAGCAGCACGATTCTTTTTGTTCACTCCTATCATACATGATTTTGTCCAAAATGAAAAGTAGGAATTTTAAGAATATGAACCAATTATGACAAATAATTGCAACATCTTTGTGAACAATGCTTTTTCAACGGGAATAAAACGGCGGAAACAGTAAATTGCTTTTTCACCGATAGGCGTCATTCTGAACTGAAATACAATTATTTACAGAGGAAATAAAAGTCAAATTATCCCATTTAGGTAAAATAGAAGAAAAAACTGACGAATTTGTGACTGGTTTGTGATAAACGCTTCTTGAAAGAATGTAATAGATGTGATAGAATAACCCCAATTAAGCAGGTGACTGCGCTTTTTGTTGCGCTCTAAAATAGGGCAAAACAGAAAGAGGAGGAACGGCTGCGGGACATACGGGGAAAGAGCCGGACCGACCGGATTGGCGGGCGGCGCGGAACTCGACGATATCGGATTCTATTCACAGGAGACACCTGTGAACGGCGAAGCATTGCCAAAAGGAGTTTTCATGCACAGCTATTGTATGTACTGCATCGTGCAAAAATGCGCATCGGTCGTATCTGAGTTGAACAAAATGGGGATAGGAAAGGCGCTCATGCCGCAGATCGTGCAACGCAAATGGGTGAAGGGCAAGACCTATGAGGAAGTGCATGAATATCTGCCCGGCTATGTATTTCTGTACACCGAAGAACCGATACCGGATTTCGCTGCGCTGTGGAAGTTGCCCTCCGTTGTGCGCCTGCTCGGCTCGCCCGATGATATGTACGAGCTACATGGTGCGGACCGCGCATTTGCCCGCCTGCTGTATGAAATGGACGGCACCATAGGCATTCTCAAGGCCGTCAAGGAGGGGAGCGTCGTCAAGCTCGACCGCTCGCTGTTCGGCGACTTTGAAGGCAAGATCGTCCGTTTTGACCACGGCCGCAAGCGTGCCGAGGTGGAGTTCGATTTTGACGGACGGGTGCATCGCGTGTGGGTCGGCGTCGAATTGATCACTCCGGTTCCGGAAGCGGAGACGGAGGAGACGTAAGTCATACCGCCGTGCATGACACGATACCGGATTTGATCCGGATACAGAGGTTTTATTTGTACAAACGGATTTTCACTAAACGATATGTTTTGATCGCGCTGACGGTTGCGGCGCTGCTGTTCATTTGGGGACAGTCCCTGCTGCCGCGGGAGCTTTCGGCGGAGGAAAGCGGCTGGTTCACGACGCACATCATAAACCCGCTGCTCGGCCTGTTCGGCTTATCCGTGAAGGGCGCGTTGGTTCGCAAGCTCGCCCACGTCACCGAGTATACCATACTGTCGATCCTGCTGACGCTGCTGTTTCGCGGCAGCATCCGGCATGTCCTTCCGATTGGCTTTTCAGTTGCTTTCTTAGACGAATCCATCCAGATCCTTTCCAAGCGCGGCTCATTGATCCAGGACGTTTAGATCGACTTGATCGGCATCCTGATCGGGTATGGCCTTGCGACGTTAGCGATGCTGATTAGGGGGAAACGGGGCAGAGACAGCAAAACGGAATAAAGATAGACATTCAAGTAATTATTTTGCACTTTTTCCACGCAGTCGCATGACTGCGCTTTTTATGCATAAGGGGAGCACTTACTGCCCTGTTGATTTAATTCGCAGGGCAGTTTTCGAAATCGGCCGCAATTTGCGGCAGCGTCCTTTCCGACAAGGACACAGCAGAGAGGGGAAATACAATGAGTGAACAAAGCGGCGGAAAAGCCCGAAAGCTTCATTTGGAACGCTGGCAGATTGCCGCAATTTTATTGATCATCTGTGACTTTTTCACGATTCACGTTTCTTATTTCGCGGCTCTTTGGCTGCGGTTTGATGCGCGATATTCGATGATACCGCAGAATTATCTTTCGGCTTACTATCGTTTTATCACACTGTATGCTGTCGGCTCTGTTGTGATTTTCTGGTTCTTTAAGCTGTACCGCAGCATGTGGCGGTATGCAAGCTATTCTGAACTGGTTCGTGTTACAGCGGGTTCGGTGCTCGCATCATTTTTGCATCTTGTCATCATTACGTTCGCGTTTATACGGATGCCGATCTCATACCATCTGTGGGGCGCGATTTTTCAGCTGATGTTTTTGCTGATTCCACGATTCATGTACCGCTTCTTGCTGTTTTTGAAAACGCGGCGTAAGGAAAAAGACGAAACTGCCGGGCGCGTTATGTTGATCGGCGCCGGTTCTGCGGGGCAGATGATCCTCCGCGATATGCTCTCCTCCGAGGAGATCCATGATCGCGTTGTTTGCATCATCGACGATGACCTGAATAAATGGGGCCGCTCCATCGAGGGCGTTCCGATCGTCGGCGGCAGAGAAGACATTCTGTTGAACACAGAAAAGTATCACGTCAATAAGATTTACATCGCGATCCCGACTGCAACGGCACAGAACAAAAAAGAAATCATCGGTATATGCAACGAGACCGGCTGTGAGCTGAAGCAACTGCCGGGCATGTACCAGTTTGTGCTCGGCCAGGTCACGGTCAGCGCGATGAAGAATGTTCAAATCGAAGATCTATTGGGTCGAGAGCCGATCAAGGCCGACATGAAGGAGGTCTATGACTTCGTCAACGGCAAGGTCGTGCTTGTCACGGGCGGCGGCGGCAGCATCGGCTCGGAGCTTTGCCGACAGATCGCCGCGCATGATCCGAAACAACTGATTATTTTCGATATTTACGAAAACAACGCCTATGCAATACAACTGGAGCTTCGTGAAAAGTATCCGAATCTGAATCTCGAAACGCTGATCGGTTCGGTGCGCGACAGTCGCCGGATCTTTGATGTGTTCGAGACTTATCATCCGCAGATCGTTTATCACGCAGCCGCGCATAAGCACGTGCCTCTGATGGAGGACAGCCCGAACGAAGCAATCAAAAATAATGCCATCGGCACCTATAAGACGGCTTATGCGGCGATGGTGAACGGCTGCGAACGGTTCGTATTGATCTCTACCGATAAAGCGGTGAACCCGACAAATATCATGGGCGCAAGCAAACGCCTGTGTGAAATGATTATTCAGTCGTTCGACGCGAAGATCAAGGCGGGAAAGGCCGATGAAATCCCGCAATTGTTCACCCATGTGGGAGAGGAGCGAGCGGACAAGGACGGCGCAGGAAAGGTATTCAAGAATATCAAGACAGAGTTTGTGGCTGTCCGTTTCGGCAATGTACTCGGTTCAAACGGTTCGGTCATTCCGATTTTCAAGAAGCAGATCGAAAAAGGCGGTCCTGTAACTGTCACGCATCCGGATATCATTCGTTATTTCATGACAATCCCGGAGGCGGTCAGTCTTGTTATGCTCGCAGGCACGTATGCCAAGGGCGGCGAAATCTTCGTTCTTGACATGGGCAGCCCTGTCAAGATTGACACGCTGGCGCGCAATCTCATCAAGCTCTCGGGCTATAAACCGGACGTTGATATCAAGATCGAATATACCGGCCTCCGTCCGGGTGAAAAGCTCTATGAAGAAAAATTGATGGCGGAGGAAGGCCTTAAAAAGACCGATAACGATCTCATCCATATCGGCTGCCCGATTCCCTTCGATACGGATATTTTCCTAACCCAGCTTCATGAATTGATGGTGGCCGCCTACAACAACAGAAAAAATATTCGAGATTATGTGGAGGCAATTGTCTCCACATATCATCCGGCAAATTAAGCAAACATCTAGTTCAAAAGATGACTTGCAAACATTCAAATACCGATTGATGATTCTTCCAACATGATGAATGATTAAGGCTCGTTACGCTGTAAGTGTGATGTTTGTATAATAGGACTGAAATCAAGAAAACGCCCACATCGTCTGGCTTTTGGATTTTTTAGGCCATGAAAAAACTTCGAAAAACTCTCCGAATCGCTTCAAGGAAGCGAAAAACGAGCATGACCGGCTTATTGATGGCTCAAGGATTGACCCATTTTCCAAGAGTGCAAATCTGAATAAGGAGGCCGAAGCAACGCTCACGGATCGCCGTGGGCTGTTTGCTGTGAAGAAGATTTCAACAAGCGAAACGCTTGTCAAGATATTAGGTTGTCAGATCATTTTATGATCATAGG
>CAMHJE010000047.1:0-16575 GCA_946185305.1 uncultured Clostridia bacterium
GAACCACAGCAGGGCGGCGCTTCGGCACCGCCCTTTGCGTTCCGGAAAAATGATGACGGAAGCATTGGAAAATATACGCATTGATCGCAAAAAGATCTTTTCAATGCTTCCCTGTAATTCTTCCGGCATGAAGTAACGTAACGCACCTTAACCCGGTGTTTCCCAGCCCAAGAGATACACATGCTCCGAAGATTCACTTTGCAGAGTTCGTCCGACTCTCGCAAGGCCGCATACCCCCGTTCCATGGATCCAAACAGAACCGCTTTCAGCATCTTGACGCGAGGGTACCCCGATCGTCCCGTTCTTCTGCTTGTTTTCACATAAAGTGCAGTACGGAGGGGTCGATCTCGGCAAGGGTCCTGGCGCCGGTGCGCGCCATCACGCTCATCAGCTCGCCTGTCATTTCCTGCAGGCGTGCGGTGACGGTACCGGGCGCCTTCGGGAGAACCTGCATCAGCGCCCGCCCGACGCAGACTGCATCCGCGCCCAGGGCAAGTGCCTTGAACGCGTCCAGTCCGCTTTTGATGCCGCAATCCACCACGATCCAAACGCGGTGTTCCGTGGCTTTCACGATCTCCGGCAAGAGCATCAGAGGCGGAACGGCGCTTTTCATAATTCCGTGATGATGCGAAACGACAATGCCCGTGACACCCGCATCCACACACTTCTCCGCATCCTTTGCGCTGAGGACGCCTTTGACGATAAAGGGACGTTCGCTTGCGGCAACATATTCCTTTAGCTGAGCGGAGGTTTTTGCGTGCATCGGGAGACCGGTCACCACATCATAGCCGCCTTTGCTGTTAAAGCAATGGTCGATGTCCATGCCGACAGCGAAGGCACCGGCTCGGTTCGCGTGTTCGATCTTTTCAAAGATGACGGCGTCGTCCCGATGCGGCTTAATGATCTTCACGGTTTTGGCACCGGTTTTGAGAATCGCCGCAAGCTCATCCGCTTCTCCCATACCGGTCCAGTGCAAGGCACCGGCGGCATGCACCTCCTGTGCCATTTTCACCGCGCCGCCCGGGCAAACATTGTCCAAATGCGACAACGCCGCCGACATGATCGGCGTTGCAAACGTCTCTCCGAAAACCTCCGTCCGGACGGAGGGCAGGTCGGAATCCCAGTACCGTGCTTCAAGCAGAATGGAATCGAAATACTGTCTTGTGATCTCGTTGGAATCTGTCATAGCCTGCATGTTCCGATCCTCCTTTACGCGGGCAGAATGGTCTTTACATAGTCGAGCGCCTTTTGATAGGCTTCCTTATCCTGCAAATGCTCGATCAGAACCGGCATGTCCGGATCGCCCAAAGCCTCGATTTTGGCGAGGTAGCGCGGCAGATTCATCTTTCCGGCGCCGGGCAGCAACGGGCGCCTGTTCAGCGGTTTTCCTTTCGATAGCGGGCGGGGGTCGTGCCGTGGTAGGCCTTGAAGGCGCGTAAAAAACCGGGAACGTCCGCATAGCCGAGCCGTTCGGCAATCGCCGCAATCGAAAGCTCCTGCCTGCACAGCAGCACGGCGGCCTGCTCCATTTTCAGCCGCATGACAAGGCGCTGAAAGCTCTCGCCCGTTGCATTGCGCACAATGCGGTTGATCTGCCGTTCGGAATAATGGAACTCGGCCGCAATATCCGCGAGCGTGCGATCCGCATAGTGCTGCTGGAGATAGCTGAACACCGCCGAAAACCGGTGCGACCAATAGAAATCCTCGGTGCGCGGCAGCCGCGCCGTGCCCTCATAGCGCCGCAGCAAGAGGATAAAGAACGCCGACAGCAGCACGTTCATCATCTGCGCGCCGTACGGCTCGCTGCTCTGTGATTCGGCTTCGATGCGATGCAGCAGCTCCCGGATTTCCCCGTCTGCGCCGGTCGAGAATTGCAGGTACGCGGCGTGCTTGTGCTGCCCGAGCGCGCGGCGAAAGAAGCCCGCCATCAGGCTGCTTGCCGGAAGCTGGTTCCAAAACACCTTGTCGAACGTGGACGAGCGCACCAAGTAATAGTACAGAACGGCGTCGTCCGCATAGCACGGACTGGCGTGGACCTCGCCCGGCGCGATGATCAGCACGTCCCCGGGCGCAAGCGGCACGGTGTCGTTTTCAAATCGGATCGGGCAGCTTCCGCCCGCACAGTAGTAGATCTCAAAGAAATCGTTCGCGTGCCAATGCGCGGGCATATACCGATACATTCGCCCAACGGAAACATCGTGGCTCTCCGCCAGATAGCGCGCTTCGGAATGTTCGCTCTGCGCCTTATAGAATGTATCGAGCGCCGCTACGCCGCCCGCGTTGATCTGACGCATCGACGCAAGCAAGTCCGGGTCGGACAGCGGAATGTCCTCCTCCCTGGGGCGCGTTTCGACAAGCCATTCCATATAGCCCCGCATTTCCTCCTGCGTCAGCAGCGGATTGCCGTTCGGAAAGCGAAGCAAGAATCTTTCCTTCAGCATTTGTTCGAGCCGCGTCATTTCCATTGCAAAGCATTTCTCCTTTTTTCATGTCCGAAAATGGTAATTTTCTGGCTTCTATTGTACGTGACTTTTGCGTAAAAAGCAAGTACAATATGAACAGAAAACAACAGGGGGAATCGGTATGGCCTTTCAAAAGGATTTTTTATGGGGCGCGGCGAGCGCGTCGGCGCAGGTAGAGGGCGCATGGAACGAGGACGGCAAGTGCCCGAGCATCTGGGACGTTGCGGGAAAGCACGTCAAGAACGGGCAGACCTGCCATGTCGCCTGCGACCATTACCATCGCTATCAAGAAGATGTGGCGCTGATGAAGAAAATGGGGCTGAAATCCTACCGCTTCTCGGTCAGCATGTGCCGCGTGATGCCCGAGGAAGGCAAAATCAATCCGAAAGGCTTGGTATTCTATAACAACCTTGTCGATGAGCTTGTCAAAGCCGGGATCGAGCCGCTTTGCACGCTGTACCATTGGGATCTGCCGGTCTGGGCGCAGGAGCAGGGGGGATGGAAGAATCCGAAGATCATTGACTGGTATTTGCAGTATGCCGAGGCCGTCGTGAACGCGCTGTCCGACCGCGTCAGGTATTGGATGACGTTCAACGAGCCGCAGTGCTTCTTGATGCTCGGCTATGTCGCCGGTAGCCACGCGCCGTTCCGGCACGACATTTTCACGTTTAAGAACGCGATCAAAAACTTCCTGCTCGCGCACGGCAAGTGCGTGACGATGATCCGCAAGATCGCAAAGCAAAAGCCTTTCATCGGCATTGCGATGGCGTCCACGACCTATATCCCGGATTCCGAGGAGGAGGCGGGCTTGCGGGATGCAATGCAAAAGTCCTTCGATTCGCAGGTCGGCGAGGGCAGCAACAGCCTTTACATGGACCCCATCGGGCTCGGCAAGGCGAGCAAGATGATGCGCCGTAAGCTGTCTGCGGAGGATCTGAAAATCATTTCCGCGCCGCTGGACTTTGTCGGCGTCAACGTCTATCAGCCGTCGAACGGTATGATCAACAAGAAGGGCTACGACACCGAAAAGCTGCCCAAGACGATGCTGGGCTGGGTGATCGACGGACGCTGCCTCTACTGGACGGTGCGGCAGTATTGGGAACGGTATCACCTCCCGGTGATGGTCACGGAAAACGGCATGGCGAATCCCGATACCGTCGGATCGGACGGCAAGGTGCATGACGAAGTGCGCGTCCGTTTCCTCGATGATTTTCTGAAAAACCTCAAGCGCGCCGCGGACGAGAACATCCCGGTGCTCGGCTATCAGCATTGGAGCGTGATGGACAACTTTGAGTGGGCGGAGGGCTACGGCCCCAGGTTCGGCCTTGTGCACATCGACTACGACACGCAGAAGCGCACGATCAAGGATTCCGGGTATCATTACGCCGAGATCATCAAGAGCAACGGCGAGAACTTATAAAAACAAAGTACAAAGGAGTAAGGGAGTATGGCAAGAGAGTATCTGAAGGGCGGCATGTTTGATCGCCCCGAATGGCAGACGCACGTCAAAACCAACCGCATCACGACCAAGGAGCGCATCCTCGGCCACATGATCGGGCCGGGCCTCGTGTATTTCTTCTACAGCACGTTTTTGGGCCTGCGCGAGCTGTTCTATATGGACGTGCTGCGCATCAACGAAGTGTTCAACAACGCGCTGACCTACCTGATCATGACGACGGTTACGTCGATCATCGGCATCGGCACGGGCTTCTTTATCGCGCACATGACCGAAAAGACCGTCTGCAAGGCGGGCCGCTTCCGTCCGTATGTGCTGATCGGCACGTGGGTCATGGCCATCGCGGGCTTCTTCGTGTTCTGGTCGCCGTTTGCGTCGGGCAGCGCGATGCAGCTGATCTGGCTCTATGTATTCAACATTCTCTTTACCGCCGTCGGCGTGCCGCTGTGGAACCTCCGCGCCAACGTCGTTTCGACGATCAGCCGCAACGTTCTGGAGCGCAACAACGTCACAACGATCCGCTCCGCCGTCAACGTGATGATCGCGGGCACCATCGGCGCGCTCGGCATCGTCGGGTTCCTGTATCCGAACGTGCTGCAAAAGGATCTGACCGGCACAAGCTGGTACATCACGATCGGCGCATGTGCGCTTTCGGCGCTCGGCTTCTCGTTCATGGAATACTTCTGGACGCGTGAGCGCATCACCGAGGACAACCAGAAGATCCTTGCCGACGAATCCGGCGACGCGGCGATCAACGTGCCGTTTTTACAGCAGGTCAAGAACCTTGTGACCAACAAGTATTATCTGCTCAGCATCCTCGTTTTGATCGGCGTGACGTTCTATGACAACATTCAGGGCGGCAACGCGCGTGTCAACATGATCACCTATATCCTCGGCGGCAATGCGGAAAACAACTTCCAGTTCACGTATCTGCTCGCGTCCATGCAGCCGATGGCAATCGGCGCGGTGGTGGTGCCGATCCTTGCCAAGAGATTTTCCGCCCGCAAGATCATGCTGATCTCCTCGATCATCACGCTTGCCGGTATTGCGATCGCCATGATCAATCCGTACTCGTTCCTCGTCGCGGTGGCGGGCGGCTTCGTGTTTGCCTGCGGTATCTTTGCAATCACGAACATGAATGCCGTCTTCGGACAGCAGGCCAACGACAACCTTGAATATAAGTACGGCTACCGTCCGGAAGGCACGCTGGCCATCGGTCTGATCGGAACGGTCATCACAACGCTCATGACGCCGCTCAACGCGGTCTATGAAACCGGTCTGTCGCTGAACGGTTATGTTGCCGGCGCGGTGCAGCAGCCGCAGGCGGTCAATAACTGGATCCTGATGGCGTACTACGGCGCGTATGCCGTGTTCGCAGTCGTGATGCTGATCGTCTGCATCTTCTTCGATCTCGAAAAGAAGATGCCCGAAATCCACGCTGCGCTGCGCGAGCGCGCCAAGAAGGCGGCGGAGGATCGCGGCGAGGTCTATGTTTCCCCCGAGGAGCAGGATCGGCTTGAAATGGAAGCCGCGGCCAAGGAGCTCGAAGCGGCACGCATCGCCGACCTGAAGGCGCTGTGCGCCAAGAAGGGGCTCGATTTTGAGACCGAGAACCGGAAGCATCTCGAAAAGCAGGCGGCAAAGCAGGCCAAGACCGCCAAGAAGCAAAAGAAATAAAGAAGCATCAGCGGGCGGCGGCGAAAACCGCCGCTCTGCGTCAATGAGAGAGGACATGCATGGGTAGTTTCCATCCTCATTCCAACCGCATGACCGCGGCAAAGGCGGTGTATGACTTTTTGACGAAACAGATGCAAAACGAGGTCGTATGAAAGCACAGCGATTAAAAATCAATTACCGCACCGCACCGCTCGGCATCGACGATGCGACGCTTCGCATCACTTGGAACTGTCAGGGCGGCGTCCGGCAAACCGCGTATGAGATCGAAGCCGGATCGTATCACAGCGGCAAGGTCGCCTCGTCCGATATGAACGCGCTTTTGCCGCTCACGCCCGCCGCGCGCGAGCGCGTGACCGTGCGGGTTCGACTTTGGGACGAAACCGATACGCCGGGGGATTGGGCGGAGACGTGCTTTGAAATGGGCCTGCCTGCCGCAAAGTGGCATGCCAAGTGGATCGGCACCGGGCGCAAGGCAGGGAAGGATCGTCTGCCCGCCGAATATTTCCGAAAGACCTTTTTTGCCAAGAGCGCGGTCGTCCGCGCGCGGCTCTATGCCACGGCATGCGGCAGCTATACGGTTTCGCTGAACGGCGTGAAGCTGCCCGGCGTTTTGGCGCCCGGTTCCACGGAATACGGCAAGCGGCTTTATTATCAGACCTATGATGTGACGGCGCTGCTCGAACAGGAGAACACGCTCGTTTTCACATTGACCGACGGCTGGTATATGAGCAAGCTCGGCTTTTGGGGACAGCACAATCGCTTTGGCAATCAGCGCAAGCTGCTGTGCTGCCTTGAGATCGACTATGCCGACGGCACGCAGGACACAATCGTGTCCGACGAAACGTTCACCTGCGCATGGGACGGGCCGATCCGCTATGCCGATCTGAAGGACGGCGAGGTGTTCGACGCGCGCATGACCCCATCGTTTGCGGAGCCGGTCAAGGTGCTGACACATTCGGTCGTCCCGACCGCGTCCCCCTTGGAGCCGATCCAAGAGCATGAACGCTTTTCGGCAACGCTGCTCCAAACGCCGTCCGGCAAAACCGTGCTCGATTTCGGGCAGAACATGGCGGGCTATGTGTCGTTCATCGACCGCGGCAGGGCGGGGGATGTGATCCGTTTGCAGCTCGGCGAAGTGCTCGATCACGGCGAATTTTCGCGTGAAACGCTGCTGCAGGAGGGCACGCCGGAGATCCGGCAGGAGATCGTCTATACCTCCGACGGCAAGGGCGGCACGTTCCGGCCGGAGGGGTTCTATTCCGGCTTCCGCTATGCGCTTGTCGAGACGCCGTATGTGATCGACCCGCAGGACTTTACGGCGATTGCGATCTATTCCGCGCTTGACTTTACCGGTTCGTTCGAGTGCTCGAATCCGCTTATCAATCAGTTCCATCAGAACACGCTGTGGAGCCTGAAATCCAACTTCGTCGATGTCCCGACCGACTGTCCGCAGCGAGAAAAAAGCGGCTGGGACGGCGACGCGCAGGTGTTCTTGCCGACGGCGGCTTACATGACCGATCCTGCGGCGTTCTTCCGCAAGTGGCTCCGCGACCTTCGGGACTGTCAGCGTAAGGACGGCAGAGTGGCGAACGTCTCGCCCTCGGTGCATCCGTTTCAGGATCGGGAGCCGCTTTCCGGTGCGGTCGGCTGGGCGGACGCGGCGGTGATCATTCCGTATACGCTGTGGAAGCTCTACGGCGACGAACGGTTCCTATCCGACAACCTCGATCTCATGCGCGGCTGGGCAAACTATGTGAAAAAGGCCGCGAAGAACAAAACGCTCAAGCGCCTTTCGATTTTCCCGCCCGCGAACAAGATGTTCGGCCCCTATTACGTGTCGAAATCGCCCTTGGAGCAGTACGTGATCGAAAGCGGACAGCATTGGGGCGAATGGCTCGAACCGGACGCGGACAGCATGGGCGAAATGCGGCAGCCGAAGCCCGAGCTGACAAGCGCCTACACCGCGTACTCGATGCGGCTCTTTGCCGAAATGCTCGATGCGCTTGGCCTGAAGGACGAAGCGAACGACGCCCGCGCGTTCTCCGACGGCGCAAAGCGGGCATACAACCACTACTTTGTCAAGGACGGCCATATCAACGCGCCGCGGCAGGCGCCGATGGTGCGCGCGTTGGCGCTCGGGCTGTTGGACGGCGAGGACAAAGCCTCCGTCGCCGCCGACCTCAATCGCTCGGCGATCGAGCGAAGCTATACGGTCGGCACCGGGTTCCTCTCGACGCCGTTTGTGCTCGGCGTGCTGACCGAAAACGGATATCTCGATACCGCTTACAAGATGCTCGAAAACACGACCGCCCCGGGATGGCTGGCGATGGTTACCGGCGGCGCGACGACGGTTTGGGAAAACTATGTGATGTTCGATGAAAACGGGCATCCCAAGCGCAGCTCCATGAACCACTATTCGCCGGGTGCGGTGTGCGCGTTCCTGTACAACACCGTTTGCGGCATCCGCGTTGCGGGCAAGAACCGCTTTGCGATCGCGCCGCAGCCGGGCGGCACGCTGTCGTACGCAAAGGCCGTATACAACAGTCCTTTCGGCACGGTGGAATCCGCATGGACACGCACCGGCACGCAGACGCGGTTTACGATTTCCGTTCCCGCCAACACGACCGCAGCTGTCGTGCTGCCGGACGGTACGACGCATGAAATCAACGCAGGGAGGTATGAATATGTCCTATAACAGCATCCGACCGGGGCAGGAATGGCTCGACACGAACGGCAAGCCGATCCAGGCGCACGGCTTTCAGGTCTTTTATGATGAAAAGAACGCCCGCTACATCTGGTACGGCGAGAATAAGGAAACGACCAAAAAGGGCGGCACCGACTGGACGCGCGGCATCCGCTGGTACACGTCCAAGGATCTCTATAACTGGACGGATATGGGCTTTCTGATCCCGCCGTCGGAGGATCTTCACGAGCCGCTGCACCCGACCTATTGCATCGACCGCCCGCACATTCTCTATTGCGAAAAGACGGGCAAGTATGTCGCATGGATCAAGGTCATGGCGAGCGAGATCGCGCAGTTCATGATCGTCCTGCAGGCCGAGCGCTTCGAGGGACCGTATACCTACGTGCATAAGTTCTATAACCCGCTCGATATGTACTGCGGCGACTTTGCTCTGCATGCGGACAGCGAAACAAAGAAAGCCTATATTTGGTATGAGCGCCCGCATTTTCAGCTGATCTGCGCCACGCTGTCCGATACCTATACCGAGGTGACGGACGAATACAGCGTGCACTACGACGGCCTCACCCCGCCCGACACGCGCGAGGCGCCGACGTTCTTTACGCGCAACGGCAAGAAGTATCTGTTCACGTCCGGCACGTCCGGCTACTATCCGAACAAGTCCGATGTCTGCGTGTTCGACGATTACCACGGCGAGTACAAGAGCCTCGGCGATCCGCATATCGGGGACAAGTCCGACACGAGCTTTTCGAGCCAGATCACAAGCGTTCTGCGCATTCCCGGCACGGATCGCTACATCGCCTGCGCCGACCGCTGGATGCCGCAGTGGTACGTAAAGCCGATGGCGAAGGCGATCCAAAACGGCATGCGCGCGCACTTCAAGGACTATACGCCCGATACCGAGCCGAAGCATATCACCTCGGTGCCGGGCAAGCTTCAAAAACACGGCGAGAACACCTACAAGTCCCGCTATGTCTGGCTGCCGATCGAGTGGGAGGGCGAAAAGCCCGTGATCCGGTGGCAGAAGGAATGGACCGTTTAGAAATGATCAAAGAACTGCTCAAGCGTCCCGCAGGATGCTCGAACAGTTCTTTCTTGCTTTGTCCTGATAATGAAACCCGACGCCTTTGCATACGGGCGTCACGGTTCGCCGATTTAGGGCCTGCTTTCCCGAAACTGCGACGGCGTCATGCCGTAAGCGGCCTTGAACGCCTCGGCAAAATAGCTTTGCGAGCAGAAGCGGAGGCGCGACGCGATTTCCGAAATGCTCTGTTCCGTGGTGGACAGCAGGGCCTTTGCACTTTCCAGCCGCTTTTGCCGGATGTACTCCTTCACATTCATCCCGACCTCCTGCTTGAAACGGCGGGACAGGTAGTATTCCGAATAGCGCACATATTCCGCCAGCTGCGTGAGCGTCAATTCTTCTTCGAGATGCGCCGCGATCCATTCGCAGCAATTCGAAATCGGCTTGGAATAGCCCGCCGCCCGGAGACGCCGCACACGCTCGACAAAGTCGTTCTGCATCGTGAGGGCGATCTCCCGCAGCTCGACCATCGAGCGGCAGGCTTCGACGCTTTGAAAATAGTGATCGGTCAGCATCATCGAAATTTCCGGGGACAAGCCGCCCTCAATGGCGGCGCGGGAAAACAGCACGACATTGACCAGCACCGCATTTTTCATCTGCCGCGTCGCACTGTCCGAGCTGAGCTTGCCGATATTGCCCGTCACCGCGAGCCGACTGATCTGCTCCTGAATACGCGGATTGCCCTCCCGCACCATGCGGAGCGTTTCCTGCTCCATGGCATACGTGCCGTGCACGTCCACGGTCTGCGTTTTCTGCTTCTTATGCGGCCGCACGACCCGGCTTTCCGTGTATGCGAGATCGCTTGCGCCGATCCGTTCATCCGTCACGCAACGCTGCAGCATGATCGCATATTCAAACACGCGGCTCAGCGACAGCACCGGCAGGCTTCGCAGATATTCGGCAAGCCGCGCCGCCTCCGTCCGGGAAAAGCCGTCCTTGGACAGAGAGACGGCCATTTCATCATACGACGGCTCTTCCACGAAGAACGGGCCGAGCACATAGATGTTTTCGAGCGCGCCGTCCCGTTTGGCGGGCAGAATGATCCGCGTGATCTCGAGATCCTCGGTCATGATCGACGGCCGCGCAAAGGACTGCGCCTGCGCAAGAATCTTTTGCTTCTGCCGCTCGTTCAGCAGCAGATCCCCCTCGGTTAACGCGGGGCTGCTGCTCCATTGCAAATGCATCGACCTGTCGAACGCCCACAGGTACAGCGCATGGCAGCTTTCCACCAAATCCCCGAACAGCCGCAGCTTTTCTTCCCTCGTCATGGCGCATCCTCTCCCTTCCTTTTTTTCATGATATCAAATCCTTGCGCAAAACACAAGTTTTTTGCGTTGACCGGAAACGATGACAAATAATTGATATATTTATCGAATTATTGACAGACAGAAAGACGATATTTTGCTATACTGTAAAAAGTAGGAAAAGGGAAAGCGTCATAAACATAAAGGGGCGTAAGGCTGCTGTCCGAGAACACATTTCCGGGCCTGTTTTCGAAAGAAAGGGGGGAAACCATGAACGGCTTTTACATCGGCGCGGCGACCGCCGCACACCAGGTCGAGGGGAACAACATCCACTCCGATTTTTGGGTCATGGAACATATCAAGCACTCCGATTTTGTCGAGCCGTCCGGCCTCGCATGCGACCACTACCATCGCTACGAGGAGGATATTGCCTTGCTGAAAGGCGCGGGCGGCAACGCCTACCGGTTTTCCGTCGAGTGGGCGCGGATCGAGCCGGAGGAAGGGCGGTTTGACGAAACGGAAATCGAGCATTACGGCAAAGTGATCGATTGCTGTTATCGAAACGGCATTACACCGGTCGTGACGCTGATGCACTTTTCTTCCCCTGCGTGGCTGATCAGGCGCGGCGGCTGGGCAAGCGAAAAGGTCGTTTCATACTTTGCCCGCTACGCCAAGCGCGTCGCCGAAGCGTTCGGGGAGCGCCTGCCCTATATCGCCACGATCAACGAGGCGAATATGGGGATTCAGCTCCATAAGATCGTCGCGGACATGATGAACGCGAGCAAGCGTAAGGAGGGCGGCGGGCAGAACAGCGGCCTCGATCTGAAAACGATTCTTTTCGGCATGTTCGAGCAGGGGCGCGCGTTCCATACCAACCCGTTTAAGATCAACACGTTTTTGAAGCCGCGAGACGAAAAGACCGAGCGATTCGTGATGGAAGCGCACGCTGCGGCACGCAAGGCAATCAAAGCCGTTTCACCGCACACCAAGGTCGGGCTGACGCTCTCGCTGTTCGACTATCAGCCGACTGAGGATGGAAAAGAACAGGCGGATCGGCTTTGGCAAGAGGATTTCGGCTGGTATTTGCCGTATATCCGAAATGACGACTTTTTGGGCGTGCAGAACTATTCCCGCAAGATCGTGGACGCTTCCGGCGCACGGGAACCGGCAAATGGTGCGCCGCTCACGCAGATGGGCTATGAGGATTATCCGTCCTCCATCGGCAATGTGCTCCGCAAGGTCGCAAAGGCGTTCCAGCAGGAACTGCTCGTCACCGAAAACGGCATTGCCACGACCGACGACGCGCGCCGCTGCGCGTTTATCCGCGAAGCATTCGACGCGGTGTTGGCGGCAAAGCGGGACGGCGTGCCGGTGAACGGCTACTTTTACTGGAGCCTGCTCGACAACTTTGAATGGCAGGCAGGTTACGCAAAGACGTTCGGACTGATTGCAGTTGACCGGATAACACAAAAAAGAACCCCGAAGGAAAGTCTTTCGGTTTTGGGACAATGCAGGGAGGTAGAAAAATGAAAAAATTGGATTTCACCACAAACTGGACGTGTAACGGGACCGCAGTGACCCTGCCGCACGACGCGCAGATCACCGAGCTTCGCAGCAAGGACGCATCCAACGGCGGACACGGGTATTTCCCCGGCGGGGTGTATACCTACGAAAAGACCTTTACCGCCCCCGAAGAATGGCAGGACAAGGATATCGTCCTCGAATTCGAGGGCGTGTATAAGAACGCAACCGTAAAGCTGAACGGAAAGGAATTGGCGTTCCATGCGTATGGCTACACGAACTTCTTTGTGACGTTAGAGAATCTCGCTTCGGGCGAAAACACCCTGACCGTCGTTGCGGATAACTCCAAGCTCCCGAACTCGCGCTGGTATTCCGGCTCCGGCATCTATCGCCCGGTGTGGCTGTATGTCTGCGAAAAGGACGGCATCCGTCCCGAATCCGTCAAGGTCGATACGCTGTCGATCGATCCCGCGATCGTGCGCATCACTTCTCCGGTGGACGGCATGGTGTCGGTCTACGAAGGTGAAACGCTCGTCGCCTCCGGAGAAGGCAAGGCCGTCGAGCTGACGATTCCAAACGCAAAGCTGTGGAGCGATCAAACTCCGCACCTTTACCGCACAGTCGTCATGGACGGTGCGGACGTATGGGAAAAACGCTTCGGCATCCGCAAGATCGAGTGGTCGAACAAGGGCCTGTTCATCAACGGCAAGGAAACCCTGCTTCGCGGCGGCTGCGTCCATCACGATCACGGCATCCTCGGCGCGGCAACGTTCGACAAGAGCGAATACCGCAGAGTGAAGATCTTAAAGGAAAACGGCTTCAATGCGATCCGCGCAAGCCACAACCCCGCCTCCCGCGCCATGCTCGAAGCGTGCGACGAGCTCGGCATGTACGTCATGGACGAAACGTTCGATATGTGGTATAACCGCAAGTCCCCGTATGATTACGGTCTCGACTTTGCAAAATGCTGGGAAGCGGACGTAACGGCCATGGAAAGCAGAGATTACAACCACCCCTCCGTGATCCTGTATTCGATCGGCAACGAAGTTGCGGAACCGTTTGAACAGAAGGGCGTTGATGCGGGAAAAGCCATGATCGACCTTTTGCACAAGCTCGATCCCAGCCGCCCCGTTACCTGCGGCGTGAACCTTATGATCATCGGCAGAGCCGCCAAGGGACAGGGCATCTATCAGGACGGCGAGCAAAAGACCGGCGGCGCGAATCAGCCGCAAAAGGAAGAAAAGACACAGAACGCCTCCCTGATGTTCAATATCATCGCCTCGTTTGTCGGTACCGGTATGAACAAGGGCGGCAACTCCCCGAAAGTGGACGCCATCACGACCCCGTTCTGCGACGTGCTCGATATTGCAGGCTATAACTACGGCTCCGGGCGCTACCCGTTGGAGGAGAAAGCGCACCCGAACCGCGTGATCTTCGGCAGCGAGACCTTCCCGCAGGATATCTATAAGAACTGGCAGATGGTGAAACAATACCCGTATCTGGTCGGTGACTTTATGTGGACTTCTTGGGACTACCTCGGGGAGGCGGGCATCGGCGCCTGGAGCTATACCGGCGGCATGCCGTTTAACCGGCCGTATCCGTGGATTCTGGCCGGTGCAGGCGTGATCGACATCCTCGGCAACCCGGACGGCAGCTGCAAGTACGCTTCGACCGTATGGGATTTGGAGCAGAACCCGGTGATTGCGGTACGTCCCGCGAACCATCCCGGCATCCGTCCCTCTAAATCCGTCTGGCGCGGCACGAACGCGATCCTTTCGTGGTCTTGGAACGGCTGCGAAGGGAACAAGACGATCGTGGAGGTCTACTCCAATCAGGCAAGCGTTGAACTGTACCTCAACGGCAAGCTGCTCGGCAAAAAGAAGGTTAAAGAGGACAAGGCGGAATTCAAGGTTGCCTATGCTCCCGGGAAGCTCGAAGCGGTTGCCTTTGACGCAGGCGGCCGGGAGACCGGCAGAAGCTATTTGGAGAGCGCGATCGGCAAAGCGCATCTTGCGGTGCAGCCGGAGCAAGCACAAGCCAAGCCCGGTGAGATCGTGTACATTCCGGTGAACGTGATCGGCGATAACGGCCTTGTCGAAGCGAACGCGGATCGCACCGTGACGGTGACGGTGGAAAACGGCGAGCTGCTGGCGTTCGGCTCCGCGAACCCGTGCACGACCGAGCAGTACCACACCGGCACGTTTACGACCTATTACGGCAGAGCGATGGCGATTGTCCGGATGGGCGACGCCGATTGCAAGATCACCGCAAGCGACGGAACGGAGAGCGCGTGCGGCACGGTGAAGCTGACGAAATAAGGAGGCACCTATGAAAGCGATTCGCTTACAAACCGAAAATCTGTATGCCCCGCTCGGCCTCGGCAACGCCGCGCCGCGCTTTTCGTGGAACTGTGAGGACGGCAAAAAGCAGACCGCCTATCAGATCGTCTGCACCAAGGACGGCGAGAACGTTTGGGATTCCGGCAAGGTCGCATCCGACCGCATGACGCATATCCGGTATGAAGGAAAGCCGCTTATGAGCCGCGACCGGATCGTTTGGACGGTCACGCTTTGGGACGAGAACGGCAAGGCGGGGGAGATGAGCGAGAGCGTTTTTGAACTCGGTCTTTTGCACGCTTCCGACTGGACGGCAAAATGGATTGCGGGTGACTATCGGCCCGATCCCACGCGCCGTTATCCGGTCGATGGCTTCCGCAAAGCGTTCGCCGCAAAAGGCAAGATCGCGTTCGCACGGCTCTATGCCTCGGCACGCGGCGTCTACGACGTTACGATCAACGGCAAGCGCATCGAGGATTTTCTCCTTGCCCCCGGCATGACCGATTACCGCAAGCGCATCCAGTACCAGACCTACGATGTAACGGCATACCTGCAGCAGAACAACACCGTCGAGCTGCGCCTTGCCGACGGCTGGTATCGCGGCAGTATTGCGGCCTACGGCGTCACGAACGTTTATGGCACGCAGACGAGCGTGATCGCGCAGCTCGAAATCACTTACGAAAACGGCTCGCGCGAAACGGTTTGTACCGACCAAACATGGGCATGGTCGAACGACGGCCCGATCCGCTTTGCCGATCTCAAGGACGGCGAGGTATATAACGCCCTCATGCAGCCGAGTTTTTCCGGCAAGGCCGTCGAGGTCGCCGCGCCCGCCGCGCCGCTTGTCGCGTCCGACAACGTGCCGGTCACCGCACACGAACGCTTTACCCCGAAGCTGCTGCCCGGCAACGTGCTCGACTTCGGGCAGAATATCGCGGGATTCCTTGCGTTTACCGTTAAGGGCAAAAAAGGACAGGCGTTCAAGATCGTCTGCAGCGAACTGTATGATCCCGAATCGCAGTCTGTCGTCCGCAACGCGGTTGAAACCAAGCCCGCCTCCGGCTGGACACAGCAAAAGCTGATTACCAAGCTGCTCAGCGGCAAGGTGAAGGATGCCGTGGAAACGCCCTTGCAGGAGATCCTGTTCACCTGCTCCGGCGGTGAGGACGTTTACGAAACGCGCTTTACCGTGTTCGGCTTCCGCTATGCCGAGGTCATCGGAGATATCGCGCTCGATCCCAAGGATTTTACGGCGATTGCGGTGTACTCCGATTTAGAGCAGGCCGGCGATTTTACTTGCTCCGACGAACGGATCAATCAGCTTGTGAAAAATACGCGCTGGAGCATGAAGGGGAACTTCCTTGATCTCCCGACCGATTGCCCGACACGTGAGCGCCTCGGCTGGACCGGCGACGCACAGGTGTTTTTCGATACCGGCGCATATCTGATGAACACCGCGCCGTTTTTCCGCAAGTGGCTTATGGACATGGAGGACGCGCAAAAGAAGAACGGTCTGCTGCCCGGCGTGCTGCCGTATCAGGGCGTTTCGATGATGTACGACGCGACCGGCAGTTCGGTCGGCTGGGCGGACGCGGTGTATCTGGTGCCGTACCGCTATTATCGGCGCTTCGGCGATCCCGAAATCCTCCGCGCGCATTGGAGCATGATCAAAAAGTATGCCGATTATCTGTTGATCAAGCAGGAAAAGGACGGGCATTACGAAAAGGGCGTGCACCTCGGCGAATGGCTTGAGCCGGAGGAATTCCGCGATAAGGTCTACGGCGCGCAGGCGAAGCACCCGGAGGAGTGCACCGCATACTTCTTCTATGCGATGACGATCATTTCCGAGATCGCCGAGCTGCTTGGCGAGCCGAACGAAGCGTACAAGGCCGCGGGCGAACGCGCCAAGGCCGCGTATGCCGCCTATGCCGAGCTGGACACCGACCGGCAGGCAAAGCTGGTGCGTCCGCTTGCCTTGGGACTTTTAGACGGCGAACGGAAAAAGGCAGCGGAGCAGCGGCTGAAAAAGGCCGTGGAGCACTATCACTACCGCGTCGGCACAGGCTTTTTGTCCACACCGTTCCTGCTTTCGAC
>CAMHJE010000048.1:0-16565 GCA_946185305.1 uncultured Clostridia bacterium
GCGACATGATTTAGTATGAGAAATACTGCTCTTCCGCATACGGAAATGAAATAGAGGTTCTGACAAAACAACAACTGTTCCATTCGTCTTTGCCAGGCGCATCATCATCTTCCATGTGGTTGCAACATCCTCAAAATTATGACCATCAGGAAATCGAACACCTGAAAAGCATCCTGTAAGATACAGCTTGTTCCATACCACATCACCAAGTAACCCGTTCCCGTAAATAGTTAATATTTCATTGCTGTGGAGAATACGTGTATCTTCCTCTTCTTTTGTCGGATATACGGTCTCTCCCACATATTCATAACACCTATTTGCGGTAACAATATCAGCGTTATATTTTTTTGCGAATTCTAAAAGAGTCTCGACCGTATGAGGTTCAATCCAATCGTCACTGTCAACAAACAGGAGATAAGATCCTCTGCATCTATCCAAGCCAAGGTTTCTCGCAGAGGCAAGTCCTCTGTTATCTGTATGTATAACACGGATTCTGTCATCACATTGGGCAAATCTGTCACAAATGAATCCACTGACATCAGTCGAACCGTCATCAATTATAATGATCTCTATATTATGATAGCTCTGGCGAATTACCGATTCCAGGCATTGGGCAAGATAACTGCCGACATTGTATACTGGAATCACAACAGAAACCAGTGTGGCCTTTTCCTCGTTCTTTGCGACTTCACATGAAAGTGCATTATCGCGCATGGTATTAATACCTCCCTATAGTCTGCCGAAATATGTTCAAGTATCCAGATTTCGTCTATTTTCTTGCGAGCTATCTACACTCAAATACCGCTTTGTCCGATTCTGTGTCAGTGCTTCTATAGTGACAACCCGGCTCGAGTGAGTTTCACAACTGATTCAACATGTGCCGTCTGCGGGAACATATCCACAGGCTGTACCTTCTGTACAGCAAATCCTCCCGCAGTAAGGGCTTTCAAATCCCGCGCGAGTGTTGCCGGGTTGCAGGAAACGTAAACGATACGGTTTGCGGTGCTTTGCAGTATCGCATCGAGGACGGCAGGCTCACAGCCCTTGCGCGGCGGATCAAGTACGATCGCATCGGGACGGGTACCGATCTTTAAGAGCTTCGGAAGCGCCTTTTCGCTGAGGTCGCAAACGAAACCTGCGTTGGCAAGGCCGTTGCGTATGGCGTTCTGTTTGGCGTCCTCAATGGCTTCGGAGACACATTCCACGCCGACGACATGTCCGGCACGGCGGGCGATCTGCAAAGAAATCGTACCGATGCCGCAATACAGGTCAAAGATCGTTTCTGTCGGCTTGGAATCAAGATAGTCGATGGCTGTTTGATACAGTCGTTCCGTTTGCGTCGGGTTCACCTGCAAAAAGCTCTGGGGGCTGACCGAAAACGAAAGTCCGTTCTGGGTTTCCAGCAATGTCGGCTCACCGTGCAAAAGCCGGAACGTATCGCCGAGTAGAACGTTTGTGTCCTTATCGTTTCGATTATGATACAGCGAATCGACATGTGACAGCCGCTCGATAAGCTCGTTTTCGTGCGGCAGCTTGCCATGCGTCACAATGACCGCCATGACCTTTCCGTCCGTCGTCGTACGTACCATGCAGGCACGCAGGCTTCCATGTCCCGTTGCCTCATCGTATACGGATATTTTGTGTTTGTTCGCCCAAGCCGCGATCTGCCGGGCAGTTTCGGTGATCTTTTCCGACTGGATCGGGCAATCGAAAAGCGGTACCAGGCGATGACTGCGCGGTGCATAAAAGCCGAACGCTGTTTGGCCGTCCACGCTTCCGAACGGGAACGAGCCCTTGTTGCGATACCGCCAGGGGTTTTCCATACCGATGGTCGGTTGTATCTCTATGCTGGAAAGTCCCCCAAGGCGTTCGAGCGCGTCGGCGACAAACCGACGCTTCTGCTGCAGCTGTTCCGCATACGTCATGTGCTGCATCGTACAGCCGCCGCAATACGGATAGGCTTCGCAGGCAGGCATAACACGTTCCGAAGAAGCCGAAAGGATCGACTTGACCTTTGCAATGCAATACCGTTTTTCAACCTTGATGATATGAGCCTCTACGGTTTCACCGACTACAGTTTCCGGGACAAAGAATGCGACCCCATCGAGATGCGCGACGCCTTGGCCTTCGTTTGTCATACCGTCGATAGACAAAACGACATCTTGATTATTCACAAAAGGATTTTGCTCTTTCATTTCAGCACTACATTCTCCTCTCCGTATTCCTTACGCAGCTGCCACAGCAAGGCACTGGACGGATCGACGTTCCATGAGCGCGGCGCGCCCTTGGCTATACGCTTTGGATCGACAAGTACAATCGGTGTATTGCCGGGGTTATGCACCGTCAACGCGCGCAGCTTTGTCTGCTGCTCCTTGTCAAGCGACGGCAACCGGATATACAAGGTTTTGCCGACCGTATCAAGCTCCTCGATGGAATCGACCAAAATGGAATTGGCGCGATCCTCCCGAATCGACAGCTTGCCGCGAATCAAAACCACATTTTCATCATGGAACATGCCGCTGTATTGCAGCAAGGTTTTCGGGAACAGCATCAATTCGACGCTGCCGGTGATGCCTTCGAGCACGCCGAGACCGAGCAGGCTCTGTCCGCCCTTTGTCGGACGCTGCTTGCATTGGTTCAGCATACCGCCGACAGCAATCACGGCTTCATCCGTCACGCCGTTCTGACCGTCCGCTTCTGCAAGCTGCTCAACCGAATAGGTAAGTTTTTTCAGTATGTCCGCATAATTGTCAAGCGGATGGCCGGATAAATACAGACCCGTCGCATCCCGTTCCCGCTGCAGGAGCACATTCGGCGCCATTTCCGGCACCCTCTGAATGGTGATTTCGGCGCTCTGCAAAGCGGCGGAGGTATCGTCGAAATCAAACAGTGAGAACTGGCCGGATTCATGCGACTTGCGCGTTTTGACAGCTGCTTCCAGCGCCTTTTCGTACACCTTCAGCAAGCTGCTGCGGGTATAGTGCATACTGTCGAAGCAACCGGCGTAAATCAGCGCTTCGAGCATCCGTTTGTTCAGGCCGTTTGTACGCTCGACAAAGTCCATAAAGCTCTTGAACGGCCCGCGCTGCCTTCGATCCATCGTCATCTGCGTCATGACGCCCTCGGACACGCTGCGCACGCAGCCAAGTCCGAAGCGGATCGCACCGTTCTCCACGGAAAACAGGGCTTCGGATTGATTCACGTCCGGCGGCAAAATCTTGATGCCGATGTGCCGCGCAGCATAAACATACTTACTGACCTGTTCGGTATTGCTCCGGTAGCCGTTGATCGTCGCTGTCAGCAGCTCGACCGGATAGTATTTTTTCAGGTAGGCCGTGCGATAGGCGACAACGGCATAGCAGGCGGCGTGGGCTTTGTTGAACGCGTAGGAAGCAAAGTCCATCATTTCGTCGAAGATGCGGTTGGCAACGTCCTCCGGAACGCCACGCTTGACCGCGCCGTCCACACCCTCCGTACCATAGACGAAATACTGCCGTTCCTGCGCCATGACATCATGCTTTTTCTTGGCCATGGCTCGACGCACAAGGTCGCTTCTGCCGTAGGAGTACCCGGCCAGCGAGCGCACGATTTCCATAACCTGCTCCTGATACACCATACAGCCGTAGGTTGTGGATAGGATCGGCTCAAGCAGCGGATGCGCGTAGGTGATCTTTCCGGCTTCGTGCTTACCCTTGATATAGCGCGGGATCTGATCCATCGGGCCGGGACGGTACAGAGAAATGCCTGCAATCAAGTCCTCAAAGCAGTCCGGTTTCAGCTGCTGCATGAACTGCTGCATGCCCGCAGATTCCAACTGGAACACGCCGTCCGTGTCGCCGCTTGCAATCATTTCCCATACGGCGGGATCGTCGAAATCGTTTTTGGAAAAATCCGGCACGGGTTTTCCCTGCTTTTCAATATAGGATAACGCGTCACGAATCACCGTCAGCGTGCGAAGCCCGAGGAAGTCCATTTTCAAAAGGCCGAGCTCCTCGAGCGTCGTCATCGGGAACTGTGTTGTTAAAACACCGTCGTTGCTTTGCAGAGGCACGACCGTGTTCAGCGGTACGCCGGAGATGACGACGCCGGCAGCGTGGGTCGAGCTGTGCCGCGGGAGTCCCTCTAACTTGATCGAAAAGTCGAGCACTTTGCGCATCGTCGGGTCGGTATCATACAGCGTTTTCAACTCGGTCGATAGGTTCAACGCTTCGCCCAAGGTCATTTTCAGCACATTCGGAACAAGCTTGGCGAGCTTGTCTGCATCGGCATACGGTACGCGCAACACGCGCGCTACATCGCGGATTACGGCTTTTGCTGCGAGCGTACCGAACGTAATGATCTGCGCTACATGTCCCTCGCCGTATTTGCGGCCGACGTAATCAATCACCTCCTGTCGCCGTTCATAGCAGAAGTCTACGTCGAAATCCGGCATCGAGACACGCTCCGGATTCAGGAACCGTTCGAAAAGCAGATTGTATTTCAACGGATCCACATCCGTAATATCAATACAATACGCCATCAAGGACGCCGCGCCGCTGCCGCGTCCGGGTCCGACCATGATGCCGTGCGATTTGGCATAGTGGATAAAATCCCAAACGATCAAATAATAATCGACAAAACCCATCTTGGACACGACGCCGAGTTCATATTCCAGTCGATCCCATGCAACTTTGTCGGCATTTGGCATTTTCCGTGCCATCCCTTCGACGCAGAGGTTACGCAAAAACGCGTAATTATCGGTGGAACCGTCCGGCGCAACATACGCCGGCATACGGCGAACGCCAAACTCGATCTCGACATTGCACTTGTCCGCAATCTCCAAGGTTCGGTCAAGAGAATCCAGATCATGCGGAAATACCTTGGCAAGCTCGTCGTAGGACTTGACGTAGAATTCCTCCGCGCCCATCCGCATACGATCCGGTTCATCCACGTATCGTTGTGTCTGAATGCAGAGCAGAACGTCCTGCACCTCGGCGTCTTCACGATTGACATAATGGATATCGTTTGTAATAACAGTTTGAATACCGAGCTCTGCGGCAAGCGCTTTGAGCTTCGGCAAAATCTCGAGCTGCTCCCGAATGCCGTGGTTCTGAAGTTCGATATAAAAGTCTTCCCCGAACATGCGATGAAGCCGCTTTGCCATTTTCTTGGCTTCCTCATCCTGTCCGCGCAGCAGCGCCTGCGGAATATCGCCTGCCAAGCAGGCGGAAAGGCAGATAAGCCCCTCACAATGCTGCTCCAAAAGATCATAGTCAATTCGCGGCTTATAATAGAAGCCGTGCGTAAACGCCTCGCTCGACAGCAGCATCAGATTTCGATACCCCGTTTCATTTTTGGCAAGCAGAATCAGATGTGCGTAATCCCGCTCGCGCACATCGGTTGCATCATATCTGCCCTTGGTCACGTAAGCTTCGATACCGATAATCGGCTTGATTCCTTCCTTTTTACAGGCGCGATAAAAGTCGATAATGCCGTACAGCACGCCGTGATCTGTGATAGCAAGCGCCGGCTGACCAAGCGCCTTGGCACGTTTCACAAGCTCGGGTATCCGTGCTGCGCCGTCCAAAAGGCTGTATTGCGTATGTACATGCAAGTGAACAAAGGGATTCATTTCGTTCCTCCGTGTTCGCATAAATTCCCTTTATAGTATAACAAATGCGGGTCCGTTACGCAAGATAAAAAGAACCGGCGTTCAAATCGCGCCGGTATAGAAAGAGAAATTGGGATTTTTAATTCAAAAAGCCAAGATAGGCATCCAAAGCGTTATACAGCATATCGCCCGAGCATACCTGAATAGATGCGTCGGTTCCTTTTACGATGGTATCTTCATACAGATCATGCGCTTTCGTGAGCACGAGCACCGGAACGATCTCATATCCGTCCCCGAAAATCACATCCAGATAGTCGCAATACTTGGCGCATTGGCTGACCTCCTCTGCTGCGATCCTATCCTTCATTTTAAATTCCATTGTAAATACATGGTGCGGTGTGATCAACAAGACATCCGCATAGATTCGGATATGCGTTGACTTTTTGAGGCGGAGCTCAAAAACGATTTCCCATTTCGCAATTCGATTATAGCCAAAGGACAGCAAATCACTGAACAGCTGCATCATCGTGGCGCGCGCGTCACGGAAAGAATGGAACAGTCCACGCGTATCATTCAGATTACGTCCGATGTTCTCACAGCCGAGCTTTAAAATCTCCATCCACCGGTCCTCGGACATATTGACAAATTCCCGAACGGTAGAATAAAAGCCTGAAAATTCCGCAAGTCCGTAATGCGGGTACTGTTGCGGAATAATGCCATGCCAGTTATACTCGTCATCCTGCCAGCAAAGCTCCTTCATGAACGGTGAAGCGTACAGGAAATGATTGACTTTAGACGGATCGCAGTAGAGATTGCGTGCGATCTCCTTTGCCTTAATACCGCCGTCGCTTCGGCAAATCTCCATATAAATTTTTCGTTCCAGCGGATCTATAACGGTCATAACAGCTCCTGTGTTTCTTTTCGCTTGATTGTACCATGAAGGCGTGTGCCTTGCAAGAGGATTCTTGTTTGCTCTGCATTACAGCAAATGGAATAAACTAATGCGTGACAAATGTCGAAAAACATGATATGCTGAACATATTCTTTGGAGGATCCACCAAAAATGGATGGCTGTTTTGCCATATCCAAAGAGCAACAAACCAAACAGGAGTAATTTGCCAATGGAAATGAATGCGGCGGCAATTTGGATCAATACCACGTTTGCAGCTTTCGATCAATGGGCGGTTGTATGGATTCATCAGCTGTACACGATCGGCGGCGGATTCTTTACACCGTTCTTCGAGTTTATCTCCTGGATCGGTCACGACGGCATTCCTCTGATCGTGCTCGGTCTGTTCCTCTCGCTGATTCCGAAAACACGGCGTTATGGAATTGCCATGCTTTTCGGTCTGGCTGTTGGCGCTTTGCTGACCAACGCCTGTTTGAAGGTGCTGATTGCACGCGCGAGGCCGTATTCGGAGGAAACCAAAGCTTTCTTCGGTACCGATTTGTACCAGCGGTTATGGCAGCTTGTCGGCGCAAATACGGAAAGCGACAAGAGCTTCCCCTCCGGCCATACGACTGCTGCGTTTGCGAGTATGCTGGCGGTCTTTATGGCCGGCAACAAAAAGATCAGCTGGCTTGCATTTATCTTTGCGATTCTGATGGCAATTGCCCGTATTTATCTTGTCGTGCATTTTGCTTCCGATGTGCTTGCCGGTATTCTTGTCGGTCTGCTCGGCGGCTATGTAGGAACGATCCTATCGAGGAAACTGCCTGACGCCTTTTATGACAGTCCGTGGCCGTTTCGCAGAAAAATAACAGCATAACAACTCCTCTTTTCTCTTAATTCGTTGAGCTGAATCGTTTACGTCGTCCTTCGGGGCGACGTTTTTTTGCGCTTTCTTCTCAAATATTGATTCTGACATAAAATAACCCATTATACTTTACACCTTGTTCATAATTTGTTCAAGAGCTATTCATAATTTTACAAGGCTTTGTTGTTCGTTCTTTCACAGATTTGCGAAGCAATTTTCATAATTGTTCTGTATAATGCAGACGATGGATGAAAGAGAGGAGTTGGGAGAATGGAACGGAAGGAATTGGATCGTTTATACAAGAGAATTGAAAGAGCCTCCGGCATCACCCGTTATCTTCGGATCATGCGGTTCCGCTCAATTTGCAGGAGTCTGTTTCTCTGAGCGTAAAGCGGGTAACCGCCTTTTCATGAATGCAACAGCCGACAAGGTATATTCCCTGTCGGCTGTTTTCATTTTCTGATGTTTCGTTTTGATTATGCTGGCGGATTTTCACTTATCCACGGCAAAGGAAGGATGAAATCCTCGGAGGTTTCGTCAATCTCATAATGCTTTTCCCGATTTTCCGGTTCATCGAAGCGATTGAAATCGTCAAGACTCGGCGAATAGGTCAGCATGTGCATCGTCCCGGAGTCCTCATCCACCTGCAGCAAGCGCAAATAGCCGTCGCCCCCTACCTTTCCCGCGGCTTGATAATTGAACATCATTTGATAAACGGTTCTGTCTGCCGTGCCGTCTTTGTCGTCATCCAGCAGGTCAATCTGTCTATAAGCGCCGTACCGATGACCGCACAGCACCATGTATACGTTTGAATTCGGCTTTACAACTTTTTGAAACAGCTTTTCCCCATCCTCGGATCGCTCAAAGTCATTCGTGAAATAGTCATGCAGCAGCAGGATGCCGATTCGCTCCGGGTATTTGGCAAACACAGAATACAACCATTTGATACACCCGTTATCCGGGCCGAAACTCATATATACAAACAGATAATCTGTATGGCCGATGGTCAAAAGGTCATAATGGCCGCGGTTATCCTTGTAGGATTCTCCGTACCATGGCTTGTCCTTATAATGCGATTCTCCGAAATACCGGCTGTATGGCTTGAAGAAATCCGGCTTTTGGCAATCATGGTTTCCGGCCAAAACGCCGTTCGGAATATCATCGATGTAGGATTGGGCTCGTTTTGCCACCTCCCATTGGGCTTCATCGCTGGTTTTGTTGACTAAATCCCCTGTATGCATGATGTAAGCAAGATGCAACCGCTCACGGTAATCATGAAGAAACGATGTCATGGATTCATACAGCTCCGGAAATTTCGCCGAATAGTGCTGCGGGTCGCTGATCCATGCGATTGTGTAAACGCCATGGGCGGGTTCATACGGAAGCAGCGTCGGCGTAGGCTCCGGCGTAGACGTGGGCTTCGGCGTCGGAATTACAGTAGGCTCTGCTGTCGGCTCCGGTGTTTGCGGCAGCGGGATCGCCGAAGCAAGGTTCATATCGTCGTCTACAAATGTGATGACAATCTCCGGCAGAGGCGTGTAGGGCGCTTCCGTCGTGTTCTGTGACATAGATGTCGTTTGTGTGCCGGTTGCCGTGCAGCCGAGGATCAGAAAAGCTATAAGCAGATAAGCGAACCGTTTGAATCGCATACGTATACCTCCCATTCGCTGCAGCAATCTGTTGTAATCGACAGAACATACGGCTCCATAAACCGCTGTCGGATGGTCGGCTCCATCAGCGTATCTACCTTTGAGAGTGCGGTCAGGCCTTCCCCGGTGCATTTTACAAAGCTCTCCTTTGCCGAAAAAAGATTTCGGAATGTTTCATCCTTCGGATTCTTCAGCCACACATCTTGATATTCATGCGCCGTGCAAACCCGTTTGGCAAGCGCATCGGCAATCGGCCTTGTCTGCTCGATGTCCAGTCCTACCGACGCCGAGCATACCGCGGCGGCGGCGAACTTTCCTGCATGTGTCAACGAAATCTGCACGTCGCTGTGCAACAGATACGGTTTACCGTAATGTTCGGTCTCCATCTGCAGCGGCAGCTCGATGGATGGGTCAATCTGCTTCATTGCCTCGATCAGACAATATTCCGCAAGCAGTCCGCGCTTTTTGTCAAGCGTGTCCCTCAATTGAACAGTCTTTTGCCGCCGGTATTTCGACAGCAAATTTCCGTAACGCGCATGAAGCGCATCGAACGCATCGAGCGGCGCGCAGACCGTATATAAATACTCTTTCATGCGGACAGTTTACCATCTTCGTCTATTCTTGTCAAATCGTGCTCGACCGGTTTAAGAACGGACCATACCGGCAAAAATACACTCCGGAAAACATGAAACGGAGGTATTTCCATGCACAAGGTGGAAATCTGCGGAATAGACACGAGTACCCTGCCGGTTTTGAAGCAGGAGGAAATGCGACAGCTACTGGAACGTGCGAAGGCCGGTGATAGCGCCGCGCGAGAACGTTTTATTATCGGAAATCTGCGGCTCGTTCTTTCTGTGGTACAGCGATTTTCGGGACGCAGCGAACTTGCTGACGATCTCTTTCAAGTCGGCTGCATCGGTTTGATGAAAGCTATTTCCGGGTTCGATCTTTCGCTCGATGTGCGGTTTTCGACATATGCCGTACCGATGATTGCCGGAGAGATCCGAAGGCATCTGCGAGACTACAGTGCCGTTCGCGTTTCCCGTTCGATTCGAGATTTAGCATATCGGGCTATGCAGGCAAAAACATCGCTTGCGGAAAAGCTCGACCACGAACCGACCGTTGCGGAGATCAGCAACGCCCTGCAGCTGTCGGAAGCCGAAGTTGTCTTTGCACTCGATGCGATCAGCGATCCTGTCAGCTTGTATGAGCCGGTCTATCACAGCGACGAAGATACCGTATGCCTGCTCGACCAGATCAAGGATTCCAAAGGCGGCGAGTCGCAATGGCTTGACAGCATCGCTATCGAAGAAGGTATACAGCATCTGCCGGAACGGGAACAGCGCATTTTAATGATGCGATATTTCGGCAGCCGCACCCAAATGGAAGTCAGCAAGGAAATCGGTATATCCCAAGCACAGGTTTCACGACTCGAAAAAAGCGCGCTGCAGCAGCTGTCGAAATATGTGTCGCTATGATTGCATTCGCAGAATCTCTCGTTTCAGTCGTTTCATAATTCGCTTTTCGATCCGGCTGATGTAGCTTTGGGAAATCCCCATAGCGTCTGCGACTTGCTTTTGTGTTTGTGGATGCTCGTCCTTCAACCCGAAACGCAGCTCAATAATATCCCGTTCCCGATCCGTCAGCATATCCAGCGCTTTATGCAGAAGCTCTCGCTCTGCCGAGTCCTCCAGCTCGCGGCTCACGATATCTGGATCGGTGCCGAGAATGTCAGAAAGCAGCAGTTCATTTCCGTCCCAATCGACGTTTAGTGGCTCATCGAAACTGACCTCTAACTTTTGGCGCGTTGTTCGACGAAGATACATCAGGATTTCATTTTCGATGCATCGTGATGCATAGGTGGCGAGCTTTATCTTTTTTTCGGGCTTGAAGGTTTCGATCGCTTTCATTAAGCCGATTGTTCCGATGCTGATCAGATCCTCCGTCGATACGCCCGTGTTATCGAACTTCTTGGCTAAAAAGACCACAAGCCGCAAATTATGAACGATCAGTTTATCCTTTGCCCACTTTTCCGTCTGCGCTGCTTCGAGGCAGCGGGCTTCTTCTTCCGGATCGAGCGGCGGCGGCAAGGTTTCTCCGCTGTGTATAAACCATACGGCGTTTTTCCGGCCGAGGTGCATCCACAGCTGTATCCGTACCCAAATGCGTTTCCAAAGTTTTCTCATTCCTTTTCCTCCAATGATAAGGCAGCAGCTTTGCAGGCAGCACCGCTTCCGCATCGGGAATCGGCTGCACGGCGCGCGCCACATAACAATTGATTTCACAATCGCCGTAATCCGGCAAGCTGACCCGTTTTGGCTTCGCGGCAAACAGAATACCTTCCCCGTTTTGTGTTGCGTAAACTACCATCCGTTCGGGCGGCACGTCTGCATCGTAGAGCAGAAGAATCGGCAAGCCGCTGACAGGCTCGATCAGCAGGTTTCCGGTATCGATTAACGCCCTGTACTGCCGCTCGCTATCCGGCATCTGCACAAGGATGTCAGTATATAAGCTGCGTGGTTCATGCCTTTGCAAAAGCGACCGCACGATACGCGGCAGCAAAAGCACAATTGATAAAGCGATCAGTGCCGAGCGCAGCGGCAGCGTTCCGATAATTGTTCCATTCATCATCACCGTTCCGCCGGTCAGCAGGGTGATGCCGACGACCGCGCCGCCGATCATCGCTGCCGACAGCAGCAGGCAAACGGTCATAATCAGCAGTGACGTACCTTTCTCCCGCATCGGCAAAGCAAACGTGATGAATGCAATGAGCTTGACCGGCAACCTACCGAGCCACGGCCATACGAACAATGACAGGAGCGCATAGACGGCGCCTGCAATCGAAAACAGACAAACCGGACCAAACCGAACGCGCGTGCCTGAAAGTGCAGAAGCAAGCAAAAAGATACACAGATTCATCATCGTATTATCGAGCAGAAACCACTCGATGCTGATGCTCATGAGGAAACACGCAGCAGCATGACAGACATATCATCCTCCAGCTCTCCGGCTTGCGCTTCCCGCAGGATTCGGTCTGCGCCGTCACGAAGGGATGCATTTTCGATCAAAACACTTTCAAGCCGATCCGTTAAGGAATCCGTTACACCGTCTGTCAGCAAAAAGAGGATATCGTTTTGCTCAAATGTCAGCGGGATCACGGTTGGTGCTGCATCGTCAATGATTCCGCAAGGCAACGCTTCCCCGCAAAGCGTGTATAACGTTGTCCCGCGCAGCAAATAGGACGGCGGTGTACCGAATTTCAGCAATTCCGCGGTTCCCTCATTGAGATCAAACGAAACAGCGTCAAGCGTTGCGTACATGTCGCTTTCTCCGCCGGCCATCAGCATGCGGTTCACATTTTCGCAGATCATATCCCGTCCCATCCCGGCATCATATAATCGAAACAGCGTCTCAATGGCGGATCGGCTTTCGTTTGCCGCCTCCGTTCCGCTTCCCATTCCGTCCGACAGCGCATAGATGCTTTGTCCTCCGTTCCTTTTTCGCTGACCGTAACTGTCTCCGCTGTGATCGCCCACGACGGCTGCCTGCGAAACGTGCATTTGTACGCGCCATTTGGGAGCCGGCTCCAACAATACGGTTATTCCGTCTTCGTTCTTTACGCTTCTAACCAGCCGATAGACCTTCTGCGTGATCATCTTTACGCATTGCAGCAGTTGTTTTACGGTAATCGAGATATCCTCTTTGCAATAGATACGCAGCAGCAGACTTTTGTCCGCATACTCCGATTCAACCGCCGCCACGCCGACCCCGATGCGGCAAAGCTCCGCAAAGAGTCTTTCCTCAATTTCCCGGTTTCTGCGCGGTAAAAAGCGATACATCTCTGCCAGTCGATCCACAGCATCGCCTGTGCCTTGAAACGTCCTTATGGAATATGCATTCTGTTTTCCGAAACGATCCCATACCGCATCCCGCATCAGAGCCTGCTGATACGCCAAAAGGACGGAAGCGCATACATCCTTGAAGGATGCGCAATCAGGCGGTATAGGATCCTGCGGCAGGACATTTTGTGCATTATCCAATCGTTCCGCCATTTCCATAACCGTTTGCTGCATGGTTTCCGCTTCCTTCCAGCATTTCGCATACCGTTCACAATGCAGGCAAATGGACGCTGCCCCCTGTAATGTCCATGCTTCGACGGAATCCGAGGCTTTCGGCGACGTATCGAATGTCACCGACATATCCTTCAGCAGACGCCCCATCCGGTTCAATTCCTGCGCCGTTCGTTGCTTTGTATGGTACAATGCGGAGCGTGAGTTCATTTCAAGCTGCCGTTCGATATCCATTCGTTGATTCAGCCATTTCAAAGCCGGTTTCGGTATGGTTAGGAACAGTATCGAAGCCAAAGCCGTATTGATAAGCATAGAAACTGGCAACGGATCCGGCTGCATCGCGGCCATTAACAAGCCTGCGACGACATGCCCGCCTGCGATCCACAGCTTTCCCTCTCTCGAAAACGGAACGGACAGCGCCGCCCCGAGTGTGGCCACCGCAACGATACGGACATCCGACTTGGTATACAGCACAAAAGCCACAGAAAGCAACGCCGCTGCAAACAGTCCGTACAGTCCGCGCACCGACGTTAACAGCATGGTCAGAAACAGCAGCAGAATGATGGACAAGGATACGTCGTGGACTGTAATTTCGTAGAAGGCCATAATACATATCCCCGTCGATAACAGCAGCGCATCCTGATCCCATTCCGACCACAGCTTTGCTATGGGTATTGTTTTGAGGACGCGAAGACCCTGTGCAAAGCAAATGGCAGATGCGAAAACTGCCGGTATCGTCAAAAGGCCGTATCCAACCTCCTGCAAGCCGTAAAGGAGCGCAAGCGGTGTTGTTAGCAGCAGACTGCCCAGAAACAGCAGAACACGGATCATGGATTTGACACGGCCGAAGAACAGTACCGTAAAGTGCCACAGCAGCGTAAACAATACAGCACATGCCGCCGCATGCCAGGAGATTTCCCCGACCATACTGCCGAGAAGTATACCGGCGGCTGTCCAAACGGGTTCCAGATCCGTCAGCGTAATCGCCAACAGCAGCGCAAGCGCGAACGGCAAATGATAGGAATGAATACGAAGACGTGTCAATAACAGCGCCGCAAAAAGCGCCGCAATCGACAACAATCGTGCCGTATTTTCCGTCCTGTATCCGGTTGATTTCTTTCGTCTCCGTTGCATACCTGCATTGTACGCAGTTCGATGTGTGCATTTTACGCGAATCCCGCCGTGTCGTTCTGTGAAGAGTATGACACAAAAACTGTCTGTTCGTCATAGATAAGGAGCAACTCGGATTCTTCGCGATTCTTTATCAGAATATTCTTGCCCGTATGAAAGAGACATAGTATAATTTTTCAAAGAAAACAGCGCGCATAGGGTTCACCGCCCCAAAATACCGCGCGCTGTCATGGAGTGGTATGACAAAGATCATTGCCTTTGAAGGTATTGACGGTACCGGCAAAACTGTTCAGATGGAGCGGCTTGCCGCGTTTCTCCGTTCCCATGGAAAATCCGTTATGGAGCTGTCCTTTCCTGTTTATAACAGCTTTTTCGGTTCCCTTGTCGGCCGATACCTAACGGCCAAGGACGGAATTGCCGCAAACGAAGTGGACGGTAAAAGCATGGCGCTGTGGTTTGCGCTGGATCGCTTCGAAGTCTTTCAGTCGCTCGATTACAGCGGATATGATTTTCTGCTGATCAATCGGTATGTGCTTTCAAATGCCGTTTATCAAAGCATTCGTGACTGTGATTTGCATAAGCCGGATATCCTGGATTTCGTCTTAACCTTGGAACACGATCATTTTCATTTGCCGAAGCCGGATATCAACCTTGTTTTGGATATGGACATCGAAGAAGCTGCCGGTAATGTCGACAAAAAAGGATTTCGGGATTATGTCGGCAACGCACGCGACGTATATGAGAGCATAGACTCCATTCAGGCGCGTGCACGGAAAAAGTATCAAGAATATGCCAAACGGCTTGCTTCCATCGTGTTTGTTCCGTGTATGAAGGATGGGAAGTTAGAAAGCATTGATACGATCGCAGATCGCATTGCCGCTGTTGTCAGCCCCCTGCTGTAAGGAAAGAGCTGTATGGATTCTCTTGCACTTTTACAACAGCTTCATCTTGCCGCAAGGCTGAAGGATACAACGCGCCATTGCTACACGGAAAAAGGGCGGCATGAAAGCGTGGCCGAGCATAGTTGGCGGCTTGCGCTGATGGCCTACTGGATCGCGGATGAATTCCCAGATGCCGATATGGATAAGGTCATCAAAATGTGCTTGATCCATGATCTCGGCGAAGCGTTTACCGGCGACATTCCGACATTTGAGAAGACCGATTCCGACGAGGATACGGAAAAGCGTCTGCTTTTTGCATGGGTCGATGCGCTGCCCGATCCATACCGTGAAGACATGCGAGCCCTTTACGAAGAAATGGATCGTCTCGAAACAACGGAGGCCAAAATCTATAAGGCGCTCGATAATATGGAAGCCGTGATCGCACACAACGAAAGTCAGATTGAAACATGGCTTCCGAACGAATATAATTTACAGCTGACCTACGGATATGACAAGGTGCAATTTTCTGCATATTTGTCCAAGCTGCGGGATGCCGTCAAAGCGGAATCCGAAGAAAAGATAAAGACGGAAGCACCGGAAAGAGCTTAAAAATCAGCAACATAGAACAATGCCGATCGGATTTCCGACCGGCATTGTTGATAATGCAATATTTATTTTGCAGCCGTATTTGCTTTTGCGGCTTCGGCTTCCTTTTGCGCCTTGCGGCGTTTCTTTGCCCTGTTGTGAATCGGGAGGAAGATGATCAGGAAGATCAATCCGCCGACCGCGCCGAGCACGAGCAGCCACGGCAAGGCTACGATGAAGTCGATGCAGAAGTCGATGATGGCTTCCCACAAATCGCCGAGGCTCTGTACGAACCGGCGAGACAGTTCTTCAAGTTTTGTTTCCTCCGGCTGCGGGGTCAGCTCCACAACCTCCGAAACGTCGATAGAGACGGTGCTGTAGGAAATCAAGCTGTCATAGGTACGCTTCTGTGCTTCATAGGCTTCGATCTCCTCGATGACATCATACAGGCGGGACTGCGTTTCGAGCATGTCGGTCGTCGTTTCCGCACTCGCCATAATTTTCTGCAGACTTTCCTTTTCGGTTTGCAGCACATTCAAACGGCTCTCAATATCGACGTAATTCGAGGTCACATCACGCGTAGAGAGGTTCTTTCTTGTCACATTGCCGAGCCCGTCCACAATGCCGAGGAACTCATCAAGCCGATCGGCAGGAATGCGGGCGGTGATATAAGCGGAACGATAGCTTGAGCTGGACCGATAGCTGCGGCCGGACTCGCTCATGGATTCGACGTATCCGCCGAACAGATTGATTTGCTGCTCCATTTTGGCAAGCAGATCTTCGTACGTCTTTGTCTCTACCGACAGGTTTGCGTCACGGATCAGCTTGCGGTTCGTCTCGGTAGGAACGCTTTCCACATCATTGCTGACGGACGACGCACCCTTTGCAGAAGTCGCTACGGT
>CAMHJE010000049.1:0-15915 GCA_946185305.1 uncultured Clostridia bacterium
CGAACAACACGAAGGCGAAATCGACGTATGCGGATGGCGAAGGAAACGGTATCTTAAAGAGCATAAGAAAGCGTATACAATGCAATGTTGTTGAACGGCACATTGACGCATCACTTGATCGACGCGAACGGCGCGACGCTTGACCATTTGGATTCACTTGTTACGAAGATGGCTACTGCCGAAGGCATAGCAGAAGAACTGAAACGCCGGGATCCAACGGCGTTGGGCGTGAGAATGAACACCATTCGAAACCGAGCCGAGGAGATCGTTTAGAATACGTGCATCTATGTATAATCAATGATGCAGGTATGAGAATCATCGGAAAGATTCTACTGCACCAATTTACACTGTTTCTATTGAAATGGATCTAACTGATCATAACAAGAATTATATCGGATTTCTACGAATTGGCAGCATACTTCCTGTTTCTACTTATTGGCGCTGCATGCTGGGTGTTGCAATTTGAACCCATTTTAACAATCTGTGTCTCGGTCGTCAGTATTGGGTCGATTTTTGCATCCTACCTCATTTTCGTAATCATTGGTATACTTGAAGTCGAGCATACATGAATCGGAGTATACTTTTGAGAATTATAAACAACAGAGCGGACATAAAACATGCTCGCCCCGTTTTGTGATTAATCCTAGTAATGTATACTCTCAACCGTGAATGTAACTGGTTTCCGGCAGTCCTACCTTTACTTTCGTAATTCAGATATAGTGATCTATACCATTCATCCCTGTTTCAAAGGTAAATATATCTTATTCCTTGCCATACAAATCTTGCCGAAGCAGTATGTGGTTTTTTTCAAACTCCGGCAGGATTGCATACCCGCCATCGAAGGCAATTTCCGTATAGGCATCGTCATACGGCACGCGAAGCGTGTGAAACGTAAGGTCATCGCTCAATGCCATTTCAAGAGCAATGCCCGCGAGCGTATCAAAATCTATATTTGTTCGAATATTTTCGGAAATCATACCCATAAACGGATATAAAAACGTTTTGTCAAAGTTATTAATCAAATAATCAAATGTGTTCTTGATTACCGCCAATTGTGATTGAGCGCGACCAAGATCGCCCTTGTTATCAGATGTGCGATCCAACAGGTGAGCGATGACCTGTTCACCTGACAACGATTGAAGGCCGGATATCAACGATGAGCCAGTATTCTCGTTGATATATGCGGCTTCATTCTCGGTCAGAAATACAGGGATGCCGCCGATGCCGTCCGCTAACTGAGCAAGCTCCTCGGTGCCGGTATATACATAATTTTGGATATCGAGCCCGAAGGACTGGTTGATTGTGTTTGTCAACAAGCCGATACCGCCGAGGCTGTACGCGGCGTTGATACGCTTCCAACCGTAGCCGTCGATCTGCACAAGCGTATCACGCGGGATGGCCACAGACGTAAACTTCATTTGCAGCTGATTATACGACACAATGAAAATCATGTCTGTCGTCAGTTCCTCGTCAGCAATTGTGCCATTCTTGACGACGACAAGAATACTGATGATAAACCGGTCGATCTTGTCCTGCTCATAGATCGGAATTTCCTTGATCTCACCGGTCTCATAATAATCCACATCGGTCGAAAGCGCCGCCGCAAACGGATCGGGCGTCGGCGGAACCTCGGTCGGCAGCGGTTCGCCGCTCACTGTCGGCGCTGCGACGACCTCTACCCGGTTCCGATAGAACTTGCTCATGTACGTTCTGAACAAGATGCCCGCCACAATGCCGAGCACGACAAACGCAGCCAATAGGCCGAAGAACACCCGTTTCAAAATACGATTCGGTTGATTTGTCTTTTCCATACGTTTCTCTCCCGTCGAACGCTTACAGCAGCGAGATCAGCACGCCGATCACGACGGCTTCCACGGCCACCAGTACGCCGAGAATCGCGATCCCGACGATCCATAAGGTTTTACTGATTTTCACTTTTCATACCCCCGCAGTCTTGCAGTATCAATTTCAGACAGCGCCGGTGCGTTACCATCCGCGTCATACTCCGCAAACAGCAGCATGTCCGCTATGTTGCGGCCGGCCTTACCGTCGCCGTCGGTGTCCACGCCGGACGGATGGTTGATGCACTTACCCATAAATACCATGATCGCGCTCGTACCGCCGTCCAAATTCATCGCTTCCTGACAGCCGAGCTCCAGCATGAGATCGGCCATCTCGCCGTTGTTCATACCTATGGCAACTTTGTTGTTTCGTCCATCCACTGCCACGACGACATAGTGTCCCGGCTCGTAATAGCCGATCATAATGCGCGGGTGACGTGTACCATAGTGCGGGAAGTCCATAGCATACGAACCTTCCTTCACCAGCGGCGGGCCGAACTGCCACGCGTGGACGATGCCCTTCTTTTCTTCCTCCTTGAGGTTGAAACGATCACGTGCCCAATCAAACACTTTGACCGAACCGTCCGCATACACGACGCAGACACCGTAGTTGTAATTCTCCCGATAGAGGTTCTTGACCTTTACGCCGTTGTGGATCGTCAGTCCGAAGTTCATGCTGCCGTTGACAGCCAGGATCGCATGCTCACGCTGCGCGAACTTTTCGCCGTCCTCGCGGCCCGTGTTGAACTTGCCGCGACCGAAGCCCGTACGGAAGCAGCTAAGATTGCGCATCCAGATATCCGCCACATAATACACCTGCTTCAGTTCCGGATCATCATGCTTGCGCACCGCGATCCGCAGCTCGTCGGACTGGTAGCTGTAATCCGCATCCTCGCCGGTATCATAATCCGGAAAGTTCACGGTCGCCACATCGCCCTCCATCGGAGCGCGGGTCGGCACCGGCGTCGGGGTCGGCGTGGGCGTAGGCTCCGGTGAAGGCGTCGGTGTAGGCGTCGCAGTCGGCGTTGGCGTCGGCGTGGGCGAAGGGGTTGCGGTGGGCGAAGGGGTCGGCGGATCGGTAGGCGATTCGGTCGGCACGGCAGCTGTTTTTTCCGGGTTCATATGGCTGCACAGCAGTGGTATGGTCAATATGCATCCCGCCAGCAGAATGCATACGACAAGCTTCCATTTCATTGTATTCCTCCGTTTATTCGTCACATCGGACGAATCCCCTAATTATGGTATTTTACAATAGATAATACCCGAAACGCAAGCAGATCATCCCTGTATTTACAGATTCGTGATAAAAATATTACATTTGCTGTAAATCCAATCCCGACTTATTGGGTTAAGTTCTCATTCTTTATCTGCCGCATTGAGAAGCAGAACCGAATGTGGTTTTCTTTCCATTCTATTCTCATCTCAAAAGCACCAAAAAATACCTGTTTTTCCTCCCGAATTACACTTTCCTGTGAATCCTTTTATGTTAGCAAAAGTCCCGGCACCTACTCCTTAGAGAGTCCCGGGACAATTCCTATTTTTCAAAACCAGATGGATACCTATACATTACGATATTCTCAGCTTGCTTTGATCCACATCTTCCAGCGCCGGAGCGTTGCCCTCGCTGTCATACTCCGCAAACAACAGCATATCCTTGAGGTTGCGGCCGGCCTTGCCGTCGCCATCGGAATCCACACCGGACGGATGGCTTATGCATTCGCCCATAAAGACCATCATTGCGCTCGTACCGCCGTCGAGGTTCATTGCCTCCACACAGCCAAGGTCCTTCATTAGATTCGCCATTTCGCCATTGTTCATGCCGACAGCCTTTTTGCTGCGACCGTCCACCGCAACAATGACATAGTGACCGGGTTCATAATAGCCAATCATAATGCGCGGATGGCGTGTGCCATAAGTTGGGAACTTGCTCGCCAGTTCGCCGTTCTGCACAAGCGCAGGGCCAAACTGCCATGCATGCATAATCCCTTTCTTCTCTTCATTTTTAAGGTTGAAATGATCCTTATCAAGGCTGAAGACCTTCATTGAGCCATCTTTATATAAAAGGGTAACGGCAGTCAACGTTGAATCGCCCTTCACAAGCCCTTTTGTTACCTTGCCTCCATTGTGGATAACAAGGCCGAGGTTCATACTGCCATTGACAGCAAGAATCGCATGCTCGCGTTGCGCGAACTTTTCACCGTCCTCGGTGCCGGTATTGAACTGGCCGCGGCCAAAGCCCGTGCGGAAGTCGCTGATGTTGCGCACCCAAATATCCGCTACATAATAGACCTGCAGCAGATCCTCGTCCACATGCTTTTTCACCGCAATACGCAACTCATCGGACTGATAACTGTAATCCGCATCAACACCGGTATCGTAATTCGGAAAATTCACGGTCGCTATATCACCCTCAATCGGCGCCCGCGTGACAAACGGCGTAGCCGTCAGTTCCGGCGTCGGTTCCGGCGTCGGCTCTGGCGTCGGTTCCGACGTCGGAGCGGGCGTTTCTTCTATGGGCGCGACCGGCGCTTCGGTCATTTCGGTTTCTACCGACACAATGACCTGCTCCACCGGCATTTCGGTTACAATAGGTTCCGCTGTCGCCGAATCTGGCGTGGTATCCTCTGTCACAGTCGCAACCGCAGGCAGTTGCACACAGCCGACGGCGCCAAACACCAACAGCGCAGTTATTAGTAGACAAAGCAGCGATTTCTTATTCATTTCCTATTACTTTTTCTCCGTTTCGAACACTAATCCGGTTCATTTTATCAAATCTCGTAATGCCGTTTTATGCAATCTATGTTCATTATAGCTACAAGAAAACAGCGAATACAACAATTTGTATACTTGTATTATAGGCATAGCGGCATGGATTGTCAAATTGATTTTTCTATCCGTACAAAATCGTTACGTTTTCATATTCCCGCCCTGTAGGGCATACATCCGTTGCAGCCAATTCGCTTGGATTGAGGATCATTCAATGAATGTGTCCATTATTGTTTCCGTTGCTCTTTTCCTTCAACTTCACGTCTGTCGTCGGCCTTTTGTTGGATATCATTCAACTCCTGTTTATTGTAAGCAACAATAAGGAACCGCCACCGCTTTATCCTTGCAGTAATAAAGCAATGACGGTTTCAAGATAACTGTCAATGTTTCGGAAACGATTCATAGGGTAACAATTTAAGGAAAACATATCCCTATCAATCCGGTTGAAGATTGAAAAGCTAAGTCATTCAACAGAATAGTATAAATCCCTGATTAACATTTCTTCATTGTACATCTCACGATGTTTTTTCAGCGCATCTATTAGAATCGAACCACGCTATGTTTTTTTGTTTCATCGCGATAAGCGATTATAAATCTTATCGCGAAGAACACGTCCCTTTCCTTCCGAGAAGAAACGACTTGTCGCAATCTTATAGGTGAGCTTATTGAAAACCAGTTTCTTAGCAAACGCTTTATGTGCAAGCGCCCAATTTTTCAGACGCAATTTCAAACTGTGCATACGGCTTGAGAAAGAATGCTGTATACGTTTATACTGATAATCGCATCGTCTTGCGACCTTCACAACCGGAGTCCTGTTCCCGATCCATTCTGCCATGGCCGGGTGCGTTTCTTTCAAGAACTGATCAAACGGTTTCAGTTTCTGATAACTTTCTGTCTTATCTTCGGCATACACCGTGCATAAACTGTAATGCGAATATAGCAGACGCTTTAAAATACTGTCATAATAAGTCGCATGAGCATCGTCCATCGGTGTATCCATGCGATATTGAATAACACGTTTCATGACACGTTCATGATGATCATAGCGCCGAACCATGTTCGGAATGTGAATACTCTGCTCCTCACTTCCCTGCGAATATTTGTAAATATGTTCCGGTGTAAACGTAACCGTTTGCACATACGGAATCGGGAACAAAATATATTCTACATCGACAAAGAAAGTGTGCTCTTGCAGTTGCATATTCATTTGACGCAAAATTGACAGCTTTGTCATACAACTTGCCATCGTAAGATACACATTCTCTAAATCTAACTCGGCAAATGGCACCGGCTTGTTTTCTTCTACCGGACAGTCTTGTTCGAACGGATAGCTGTCTCCCGTTTCCAAATTGACAATATGGTACGGTGAAGAAACAATATCTGAATCAATCTCGCCGCTGTGTATCCGCTTGAGCACAGCGTCAAGTGCGGCGCTGTCAATCCAATCGTCTCCGTCCACAACGCGAAAATATTTACCGATTGCTGCGGCCATTGCCGTATTGATCGTAGAGCCATGACCGCCGTTAGGCTTTCGAATAACGCGAACAATGTCCGGATATTGTGCAGCATAAGCATTCGCGATATCCGGCGTATGATCCTTCGAGCCATCGTCTACAACGATAATATCCATATACGGCGACATGCTGCAGCTTACGAGCGTGTACAGGCAGCGGTCCAAACAACGCTGAACGTTATAGCTGGGTACACAGACGGACAGCAGCTTTGTCTCCGAAGCAGGCAGCGCCTTCGGCCATACGGTTCTGGTCGTGAACGAGCGTCCGGTCAGGACATTGACGCGCAAATCAAACCTCTTTGCCACGTTGACGGCATTAAAGGTATCGATATACGCCTTATTCATGGTGGTCTTTTCTGAAGCAAAAGCAATCTTTTCAAGTGTGCTTGCCAGTTGATCCTGCTCCCGCTGCCGCAAGCATATACCGCCTGCTTCATTAACAATTCGATCCGCAGGCGATCCCTCACCGGTTAATGCAAGAATAGGATGGCCAGTTCCGAGATAATCCGCAAGCTTTCCCGCAAAGAATAATGAACCGCCCGGCTCAAGCTCCGGAAAAAACGCATCGACATGGAGCAGCCAGTCCGATTCCTGCATGACACGCAAGCTTTCAAAATAATCGACAGGAGCCTCCACGTGAATATAGTCCTGCAATTCATAATTCAGGATTTTATCCTGGAGCTTACGGGGAATATTGCCCACAAACCGGAACAACAGTTTATCGAGCGCAGGGCTGTCGCTTTGCTTCAAAGCATGGACAGCATTGACAATCGGCTCCAAGGAACGATATTCATCCGAATAGCCGGTATACGAAAACACAATTCTGTCTGTTTTGCTCTTTTCCTCGGCCTCATAAAAGTCACTGCAAAAGCTATGCGGCACAGGGAAGTATTTTGCTTTCATGCCGCCCTGCCCGTTGATATACTTGAGCTGTCTATCCGTTGGGCTGATAATAAGATCCGCTTTCTGTACGGTTTCGCTCTCCCAACGGCGCAGCTTACAGAGCAGCTTGCTCCCATTTTCCGCACGGCTCTCCCATTTGGTCAGAGCAGAAAGGTCGCTTCCCATAAGATCCGCTCGGAACTGCTTTTTCTCCCGTTCCTTTAAAAACGGATTATTGTCGATATAGGCAACCAATTCATATGGATTATTGGCAACGGGATCCGCAAGGCTTGCAATCCACTTGATTTCAGGATGTTTTTCCTTAATGCGAAGTCCGACAAGGATACTCTCCGGCGGCGTGCTTCGCGTCATAATGCAGTCATACTGTCGCGCAGGATACAGTTCCTCAAACTTCTCAATGCAAGCATCCACCCATGTCATGATATCGTCTGTTTGGATACTGTAGACATGGATATTTTTTTCATCACGTGTATTGAACTCTTTATGATAACTCCATTGTTTACTCGTTGAACTGAACACATCATACTCATGTGATGAACAGCGCAATAACTTGTAAGTAACAATCCCCTCCGAAGATGTTACCGGCGGATAATACCATGCAGCTACAAAAATACGCATAATATTGTTTTTCCTTTCATTCTATCTATATATAAGACCGGCAAGCGTCAGATGTTATATGCTTTACAAACAGTTTCCGCGTCGCCTTGCATTACAACCTTGCCATGATCGAGCCAAACGACGCGATTGCAAAGTCTGCGTATCTGATCGATATTGTGTGAAACAAACAGTACGGTCGCCCCGCCATGCATCAGCTCCATCATTTTTTTATGGCTCTTTTGCTGAAACGCTTCATCACCGACCGACAATATTTCATCTACAATCAAAATCTCCGGCTGTACAACTGTAGCAATTGAAAATGCCAATCGCATCATCATACCGGATGAATACGTTTTAATTGGCATATCAATAAATTCACCGATCTCCGAGAACTCTACAATTTGGTCGAACTGCTCTTTTAAGAATTTTTCCGTATATCCAAGAATTGCTCCATTGAGAAATACGTTTTCCCGCCCGGTAAGCTCCGGATCAAAACCGCTTCCAAGCTCAAGCATAGGCACGATTGCGCCTTTGGTGACGACACTTCCCTTGGTCGGTTTGAACAATCCCGCGATGATTTTTAATATTGTGCTTTTACCGGATCCGTTGCGCCCGATAATACCGATAACTTCGCCTTTATAGGCTTCCAAGGAAACATCTTGCAAAGCCCAGAACATTTCATATTTCTGCTTGTTCGTGAGACGAGTAATGACCCATTCTTTTAAACTGTTGATGCGGTTCCGATTCAGGATATATCCCATCGAAACATTATTAACTTCAATTACTTTTTCCATTTGTCTATCCCTGTTATTGTTTCCAATGTTCAGATAGCATTTCCTTTATAAGTACAGCACGAATTTATCTTCGTTTTTGCGAAAAACATATACACCCAAAGCCAGAACTATGACAGCACTGAGAATACAGCCAAGGTAGTTCCGCGGTGTCGGAGCCTGTCCGTTTATCAGAATGGTACGCAGGAAAGTAATGTACTGATATAACGGATTAAGTTTATAGAGTCCCTGAAAACGTTGCGGTATTATGTCGATCGGATAGAACACCGGCGTTAAATACATCCACAATGTCGAAATGATGTTCCATAAAAACAACGTATCGTTGAATAGTGTCATGGACGTGGATAGAATCAGCACGATGCCGTAGCAGAATAGCAGAAGCAACACAAGTCCGATCGGGATCAACAACATCGCTTTGGTGATCGGAAGTCCTGAAGCGATCGTCACCACAAAGAGCGGGATCAAGGTAAACAGCAGATTCACAAGCGAAGACAACACTCTCGACAAAGGATATATGCCTTTGGGCATATACACTTTATTGATAAGATGTGCATTATCCAAAATGGAAGTAATTCCAAGACCGATTGACTCGGCAAAGAAGTTCATCACGACGATGCCGGTAAGCAAATAAACAATAAAATGTTCAATTGCAGATTTAAACAGCGTTGAAAAAACGAAATACTGAACAATCATAGTCATCAGCGGATTTAACACGCTCCACCCGACGCCTAAGACAGACCGCTTATATTTTCGTTTAAAATCGCGTCCGACAAGCTGCTTGATTAGAAAGCGATAACGCTCAACCGTTCTGAGTGCTTTGATATCAAAAGAATCTTTGCCGCGCAAAAGTCGCTCTGCAAAGCTGAATACGTAAACGCAGAATAGAACGAAGAATACAGCAGCCAGCGGCACAAACGCCTTTCCGATCCAGAAAAAGTTACGCCCTGCTATGCGATAACTGATTTTACCGTTGACGGTCTCACCATTTCGAGTGAATTCATTCCCATTCATGTCGGGAATTGAATAACGTCCCGTAGAAAAAGTTGTGCCATACCACAGGGATACGCCGTCACCATCCGGAATATTCTTGCCTGTAACGGTTACACAAAGCGCCTCACGACTGTTAAGCTTGTACGGCGTCGGAAGCGTAAATGTATGGAAAGCATAATCGTCGAATGAAGATAACGGTTCCGAGAACTCTGTCAGCAGAGAGCCGTCGCCCTTTTCGATTCGTATCGACAATTCACCACCATTGGTTCGCCCAAATGTTCCGATAAACAGAGACAGCTTTTCCAAACTATCCACATGCTCCGCAATATAAAAGGATAGCTCGGTTTTATTATCGACTGTTGCGGCTACCTCCTGTGCCTGAGTCAGGGGAGATTCCCAATCTTCATAGTGGAGTCGCGTTCCTGATGCCCAATAGAAAATCAGTATAGCAAGAAAGCAAATGCCAATAGCAAGAAAGCATCTGCCTAAATATTTTTTATTGGAGAAAACTCTCATGTCCTTTCTTCCCGTCCTCTGCTTCGAAATAAATGACGGCGACAGATTCGTCTTGCCTTCCTACCGGCATTTCTCTGACGCAGCAAGCTTCAACGCCGCTATAATGGTATCTTGCATATCGGTGTACTGATACGTACCTAAGCGACCTCCAAAAATCACAGCGTCATCCATATCGCCAAGAGCGCGATACTTCTCATAGAGCGCTTGGTTTGCCGCATCATTAATCGGGTAATACGGCTCAATGCCGCGTTTCCATTCAAACGGATATTCTTTACTGATAATGGTCGTGGGTTGCTGTCCAAATTCGAAGTGTTTATGCTCAATGATGCGTGTATAGGGTGTTTCGCGATCCGTATAATTCACAACGGCAACACCCTGATAATTATCCGTATCCAGATGGATATGTTCAAAGCGCAGAGAACGATACTGCAACTCACCATAACAGAAACCAAAATATTCATCAATCGGTCCGGTATACAGTACGCGCTTTGCCATCGCCCGGTACTTTTCCGGATTGGCGTTGTAGTCTTCCTCAAGTACGACCCGGCAGCCTTGGAACATCTTTTCCATGATGCTCGTAAAACCACCTACAGGAATTCCTTGATACGGATCGACATAATAGTTGTTATTGTATGTCAATCTGATCGGAAGGCGACGAATAATGCTTGCAGGAAGTTCATTGCATGGCCGTCCCCATTGCTTCTCCGTATAGCCCTTGATTAACTTCTCGTACACATCCCTGCCGACAAGGCTGATTGCCTGTTCTTCAAGGTTGCGCGGAGTACCGGTAATTTCTTTTCGTTGCTCCTCGATAATACGCTTTGCTTCCGCCGGAGTCGAAATGCCCCACATTTTGCTGAAGGTGTTCATATTGAAAGGCATATTGTAAATCTCACCGTGGAAATTTGCAATCGGCGTGTTCACAAAATGATTGAACTCCGCAAAGCCCTTAATATAATCCCAAATTTTCTTATTGGAAGTGCGGAAGATGTGCGCGCCGTATTTATGAACCTGAATCCCATCCTGTTCTTCGGTATAGCAGTTGCCGCCAATATGGTTTCGGCGCTCGATCACCATACAAGTTTTGCCTGCTTTCTGCATTTCATGCGCAAACACAGCTCCAAACAAGCCGGAACCGACAATCAAATAATCATACATAAGCTTATTCCTTATCCTTTCCGCAATGCGCAAGAATATGCGCTACAATTCTTTCCGAAGCGAACCCGTCGCCGTATGGATTAACTGCCTTCGCCATCTTATCGTAGCTTTCTTTATCGGTCAACAATTGCTCTGCTTCTGATACTATCGCGTCTTCCTCAACACCGACAACCTTTACTGTCCCTGCCGCAACTGCCTCAGGACGCTCGGTTTCCGTGCGAAGCACCAATACGGGGACGCCGCATGAGGGAGCTTCCTCCTGCAGTCCGCCCGAATCCGTCAGCACAAGATAGCTCCTTGCCATCAAATTATGCATATCTTCTACATCTACCGGATTGATAAGCATGACGCGATCAATATCACCAAGAATGGAAAACACCGTCTGCCGTACTGCCGGATTAAGATGCACCGGATAGATAACGCGAATATCTGTGTGCTTCTCAACAAGGCGCTTAACTGCATGACAAATATTCTCCAACGGTTTACCGAGATTTTCACGGCGATGTGCTGTCATCAGTACAAGGCGTTCATCTCCAAAATGAATGCCTTGCAATACGGGATCCTTAAACCGATAATTCGGCTTAACTGTCGTTTTGAATGCATCAATTACAGTATTGCCCGTAACATAGATATGCTCATGAACACCTTCAGCACGAAGATTTTGTGCGTTTCGCTCTGTCGGCGCAAAGTGGTAAGTAGCAATCTTTCCAGTTATTGTACGATTCATTTCCTCCGGAAAAGGAGAATACTTGTTGAAGGTTCTTAGGCCTGCTTCAACATGACCGACAGGAATCTGCTGATAAAATGCCGCAAGAGCTGCCGCAGTAGATGTTGTTGTGTCCCCATGAACGAGTACAACATCAGGGCGGTAAGTCTTGAATACCTCCTCAAGTTTGGTGAGCACTCCTACGGTAATCGTCGTCAGCGTTTGGCGCGGCATCATAATATTTAAATCAAAATCCGCAGTAATACCAAAAACCTTGATGACTTGATCAAGCATTTCACGATGTTGCCCCGTGAGACAAACCTTGCTTTCGATTTCAGGATGCTTCTGCAGTTCAAGGACAAGTGGACACATTTTTATTGCTTCGGGCCTTGTTCCGAAGACGCTCAACACTTTCAACATAAAAAATCAATCCTTTCGTCTTAATGGTTTCTGTTAATTTCCCGCAGACTGTATGCTTAAAGGCTTATCCGCACCGAGAGCACAAAACAAACTCACTCGATGACAATATTCTGCCTCATCCTTCAAGACGTCCGATAAGAATGTCTCGCAGCCTGCATCAAACTGTTCTCGATCAAAGGATGCAAGATACGCATCAACCTTAGCAACAAGATTGTCGTCATCCGCATCCACGGGTAGCCCCAAGTGAAATTGACTGACCAATTCCGCAAGCAGCGTGCCGGAAGACACCAGAATCGGCTTATGGTAAAGTGCGGCATCGTATAAACGATTCGGCAGTGCGATTTTTGTGATCTCTGTCTTAGAGCCGTACACGCTGTTTATGATGTCAATATCTTTATAAATTCTCGGCTTTTCTTCATTCCGATATGGCGGAAAGAAAGAAACGTTTTCCATTCCGTTTTCCTTGCAGTACGTTTGGAGGTCACATCCCGGGTGCACCTTGCCGACATAACGCAACTCATAACGTGGATGATTTTTGAAGCGATCACACAGCCGTTGGTTTTCCTCAAGGTATTGGATGCCGCCAACAAATCCAATTACAGTCTTTGGTTGTTCCGCATGATACGTGCAGGCTTGCGTCCGTTCCGACACATTTGTAATGTTATGTGTCAGACATACTTTTTCCAGCTTTGGCACAAACGAATAAAAGCCGGGCGACGAGATCGAAGTGTTTGCGGATGCGCAGACAAGCCTATGTACCAGTCTTTTATATAGTGGAAGCTGTTCGTAAGTAAAATCTCGAATGTCAAGCCAGTAACGATTCGGGTACTTTCGAATCAGCACATCTGCTATCAAGATAGCCGGTATTGTTGTTATTACGATAACGCGGTCATAGTGTCCCTCTTTTAGTTGTTTTCGCACAAATGCCCGCCACCGCAGAAACGGAATAATCTTGGATAACTTATCTTTTTTGTCCGTCGCATGAAAAATTAAGTGATTAGTGGGGTGCTCCACATTCTCTCCGCTACGATTCCACAAGACGATATCATATTCTCCGCCGCACTCCGAAATACATTTCTCATATTTACGAACAAAAGGAATGTTACGATATTCGTCATACGTTACGATCAAGAATCGCATATAAACTTTACTTCTTTCCCACAAAATGTCGATGTTTATTGAGCCCGTTTACGGCATATTGCAGCATGACCCATACGCGTTGTAACCACGGCAGACCGATGGCGCGGTATGTTTTCCAATTCATGCGTGCTGCATTCCATTTGTTGCCCGATTTTGATGACGTCGTCAACCGATAGCGCATTAGCGGTTCGTCAATGCCGACAGCGTGCGTGCCTGCCTTCAGCATCTTTAGCCAGCACGTAAAATCCTCGTGTGCAGAATCATCTTTTTCCATGTACCGCAGAAACAAATCCCTTCGAACAACGGCGGTGGAATTGCCAATGATGTTTTGCACAAGCAGCTTTTGAAAACTTACCGTCTTGGGAACGTGAAAAACCCACGGAATGGCCACCCCATTCGGCTGCATAAATGTATATGCAGTATAGCACAGTCCTGCGTCCGTCGTTTCAAGCTCACAGACTTGCTTTTCCAGCTTGTCCTTTTCCCAAACATCATCGCTGTCCAAGATGGCGATCCACTCTCCTTTTGCCTTCGTTGCCGCGCGTATCCTTGTTTCAGCAGCGCCTCTGTTGTTTTCATTCACATAGTATCGGATTCGACTGTCGGTAAACTCATGCACAACAAGTGACGTATCATCTTTTGAATTATCATCTACAATCACGAGCTCCCAATCAGCATACGTCTGCGACAGCACGGAAGCGATCGCCTCTCGAATCGTTCTTTCTGCATTGTAAGCAGCCATGATGACGCTGATAATGCCAATCTTTCTCATTTTTGTCTCTCACTTAGGGTCATTTTCAGATTGGGACGATCCCGTTCTTTCAAACGTGTCCCGCAATTGAATATCCGTAAAGCCCTCTGTGCTTTCAGGCTGAAACAGGATTTTCACAGTCGCAAGTATAATATTGGCATCCTGCAAAATGCCCGGATGTGCAATATACATTAAGTCCATCAGCAGCTTATCATAAGGAGATGTATTGTACTTGCCGTAGACTTGTGCATAGCCAGTAAGTCCTGCTTTAGCTTGCAGCCGAAAGCGAAACTCCGGAAGCCTCTTTTCATACTCTTCAGCTATCTCCGGTCGCTCGGGGCGCGGTCCGCATATCGACATATCACCCTTTAGAATACAGATAATCTGCGGCAACTCATCAAGTCTGAAGCGTCTTAAAAAATGACCGATAGGCGTGATCCTCGGATCATTTTCTCCCTGTGACAGGCGTGCCTTGCCGTCTCTTTCGGCGTCAATGCGCATACTGCGAAACTTAAGAATTGTAAATTTTTTACCACCGATTGTGAGACGCGTTTGTTTGTAAAAAACAGGTCCGCCGTCGGTAAGCTTGATTGCCACAGATACAGCTGCAAATAGCGGAGACAGAAGAATCAACGCCGTCAACGATAACACTATATCGAAAAATCGTTTCGCTATCAAGTAAATAAGTGATGGAGCATATGATTCCACTTCCAATATCGGTAAGTTGAACATATGTGCCCGCCGCGCACCGGACATGATTACATCGCCGATTCGTGGTATAACAAACGCTTTTTTCTGATGACTTATGCAATATTTGATAATAATATTTCGTTCATGACTGTGCACGTCAGTCAAAAATACCACTTCGGCATTATCAATCAGCGAAAGATTCGCAAGACATTCCTCAACGCTTAGGATCATCTCAGTTTTGAATCGTTTCCCCATGTCATAATCGTTAATCAAATCCTGAACGCGAGGTTTTGTACCGTACACGATGATAGAGCGATAAGGTGGGCAGATTTTCAGATAGACAGCGTAACTGATAAGCGTGAAAAGAAAGATCAATATGATCTCCCCAACAAACGATAGCAGCAGTGGAAGTGGGTTCGGAAGTGTCTGCGTCAGAATAAAAGTCAGCAGATACATGATGAAATTTGTGAGAGCGGTACAAAGGCTTTGTCCGTAAATCGTATCGGATTTTCCTGAAATATGTATCGAAAAAGTGTTATGGAAACGATTGAATAGCACATATATGACAAAGAAAATGAAGATTACAACCCAATTACCCCGGCGATAAAACGGGGAAACCAATGTCGATGCATACGAAACATACCATACGATGCCGAATGGTATTGTAATCATTATAGCGTTCAATAAATAAACGAATTGTAGAAATAGATTTCTATGATTTCCTTCCACGTAAGTATCCTTCCTGTTGCAAGCTGTTCACAAGGAAGCAAATAACCCAAATTGCTCCATAGTAGAGCAGTTTCGTCCACTACAACATATTTTGAATGAAACAGAATGAATCTCATTTATTTACATTCAACATTATACAATACTTTGAGTCATTTCGATTTTATTTTGAATTCAGTATAACAGACAAGTGTAATTAAATCAAGCCATGAACGTTTTTTTACATGTTACTTTGTGTCGGTGTTACAATGATATGAAACACCGACAAATGTTTACTATATAAAATTGAACCTCCCTTGACAAATCCTTTCGAGTGAAGGAGGAAAAAGCGACTAAATTTCGGTGTAAAAAAACGGTTCTATACTAAACATTGGGGTAAGAGAAAAATAAGCGAAAAAAATAGAGCA
>CAMHJE010000050.1:0-15742 GCA_946185305.1 uncultured Clostridia bacterium
TTGAACACCGGTGTCGTCAGAAATGTCGTCAAATCATAAATGATACAGGAATAAAGAGCAAAGAAAAAATAAGTGGCACATCGAATCCGGTGTGTCAACTTTTTTATGCATAAAATGTTGTAGAGGCAGAGGTTGCATTGAACAGCCCAAAAAGTCCGTGTCGTCAAGGTGTCGTCAAAGTGTCGTCAAAATCCAAAAATGTCTGTTTTGTCCATGTGCCAAAAATGAAAAATGCCCTAAATTAGGGCACTTTTTTGGTTGCGGGGGGAGGACTTGAACCTCCGACCTCCGGGTTATGAGCCCGACGAGCTACCGACTGCTCTACCCCGCGATGCAAAATGTATTATAACAGCCTTATCATCTGTTGTCAAGACCTATTTCATGGTTAAATCCGTTTGATTATGTCAAGTATGTGAAAATACAGTCGAACAGGAGATAGAAGACGATATTACGCTTGTTTAATATATCATGCCTTTCGAAGATGATAGACAAAGTAACGGGGGATAGAAGCTGTCAAAGGACCGAAATCTGAATCCCGATGACGCCCCATTTTTGCTGCTCTTCCAAAGTATAAATATCATCCATATCATGCGGTGATGCGGTTGAAATCGTCTGCGCGGTATAGCCGCATGCGTTCAGCGGCAGAGTGCGGTACAGCTCTTCGAATGAATTAAATACATACAGCTTTTCCACAACGACCCGCAAAACATCTTCTTCATCCTCGGTGTTCGTAAAACGGATGATATCGCCGACTTGCACCTTGCGCCGCTTTTCATCATACAGGCGCAGCTCTATCGTCTTGGAGCCGTTTTCGATCATGCGAAACGGTTCCGGAAACAGCTTCATGTTATGCTGCCGGTGTCCGAGCCAGAGCGAAGCATTTTCCGGCAAAATCGCTTGCACGAATCGAATCCGGTCGGCATAGAACAGCCAATCGTCGATCTGCAAAGCGCCCATCTTGCACCCATATTCGTGCATCATATATGCGGCTGTATTGTATTCGCATTCACCGTCAAACGCATTCCCGCTGTCGTCTATGATGCGGACGAGCTTTCCATTCCACTTTTGCAGAGGCAGATACCCATACCGCGTGATAGCGGGATGTATGCCGCTGGGCTTGTCAAATTGTACGTGGTTATCTTTTTTCATACCGTTTTTCTCCGCTGCTTATTATGCTCAGTATACCATCTTACAATCGCAAAGGCAATGCTGCCATGATGAAATGAAACGGAAATAGGTTTTGCAAATGCACGGAAGCTATGGTATACTGTCAAAGAAAAACATGTTTCTGCTCTTTGGCACAACACGATAACGGATAGGAGGCTGGACAATGGATACAGATCGCGTAAAGACAATTTTGGAAGACAGCGCGGCAAAGGCCGAGGAACTGTTGAAAAATCCGTCAAAGGTCGATGAGCTTTTGATCATGCTGGAAGACAAGCTGCGGGAGGTGCCTGCCATCGGCAATACTTTGTCAGATATTCCGCTGATGATCGCCATGGTCAAGGGCTACATTACCGGATCCTATAAAACCGTTTCGCCTAAGGTGATCGCGTTGCTTGTCGGCGCGTTTCTGTACCTTGTGAAGAAAAAGGATCTGATTGCGGACAACAAGCCCTTCGTCGGGTACGTGGACGATATCGCGGTTCTGGCCTTGGCGCTGAAGCTGTCCGAGCCGGAGCTGAACGCATTCTCGACTTGGCGAAACGAGCAGGTCGATACCGAAACGCCTGTTACGATCGACTGAACCAAAACAAAAAGGAACCTGCCATACTCGGCGGGTTCTTTTGCGTAAAGATGGATTATTTTCCAACAAATCTGCTTCTGCTTGAACCGTCACAGAAACACTTCCGTTTCAATAAACAGCCGATCCTTTTTCGACCGTGCGCCGACCGCCTTTATTCGCCCTTTGCCGTGGCCGCGCAGCGAGATCGTATCGCCCTCCTTCACGGCGGCGTCGATATGCTCATTGGGCAGGTCGTTCAGCTTAGCTGCGCCCATACGGATCAGCTCTGCAGCGGAGGTGCGGCTCAGCCCGAACATTGACCCGGCGACGGCGTCGAGTCGCAGACTCTTGACCGTAAAGGTGCGCACTTTGACCTTGACGACCGGAGCAGGTACATCGGCAAGCGGTACGGGGGAGAGCGTTACCCCGATGCGGCCTACTTTGTCCAATTCTTCCAAAAGAAGCGGCAGCACCGAAGGAAGGCAAAATAGGTATGCCGTATCTTCTATAATGCGAATATCGCCGAGCGCGTCGCGGCGAATACCAAGCCCCAAGATCGCGCCTAAGTAATCGCGGTGACTCGGCGTGCCGAAATGTGCATTGATCTGTACCGCACCGATGTAATCGTTCGGATCGAACTGCTCTGCGTCAAGATAATCGGGCAGGAAAAAGGCCATTTGTCGTTCACAGTCCGGCTGACCGCCTGTGAGAAGCAGTCGGTCGCCCCTGTAATACTGCTTTACCATGCTTTGTTCGGCAGGTGTCAAAAACGCGGTTTTCGTGACGACGCCGCGCCGATCCGCCCGGTCTGAAAGATCATCAATTCGTTTGTAAAACTCGCTGTATTCCATGCGTGTCATTGCTCCGCCGGATCGTTTCGGCAATTTTCTCCATCACACGATCCACTTCTTCTTTGAATTCTGCCGACGATGTGCGCAGCACACCGGAACGCAGTGCGCCGAGCCGGATCAGCGAATCGGAAGTGACGACGCGAACCGATTCGTTTTTGCCGATTTCATTGACGAGTTGCTCGATATACATATCCGCCGTTTCATTTTCTTTCGTGTACACGATATGCAGCGCCGCTTCGTTATACTTTTCACCGAGCCCGCCGGGAACTTTATACGCATCGAACACCAAAACCACTTCGGACTTGGTAAAGCTCTGATAATTGATCATCGCTTCGATCAGCTTGGAACGTGCCAGATCGAGGCTTTGCGCCGAAAGCGCCTTCAGCTCGTCCCAGGCAAAGATCACATTGTAGCCGTCCACGATCACGCGCTGCGGCATTTTCTCTTTTGGTGTCTCCGCTTTTGCTGCCTGCACCACGCGCGGCGGGGAATAGATGCTGCGCTTGATCGGACCGAATTCGCGCACCATGATCGCTTCCAGTTCTTTTTCGTCGATGTTCAGATTTCGTTGTCGGATCGTCGGCGTCGGCTCATCGGCGGCGGCTTGTCTGCCAAAGCCGGTATCGAGATGCATATAGGCCGGTACGTCTTTCCATTTCACGACGAAGCCTGCGCCGTGCGCGCAAAACACGCTGTCCGGCGTATTGTCCAAATCCGCTTCCGGATCGTAGCCGCTTGCCGCAATCACGGCTTCCGCGTTTTTGCAGGGCTGATACCCGGCTGTATGACAGAAGAATCGCCCTCGACCGTGCGTGTAGACCGCAACCTCCGCGGCGTAATCCAGCATAGCGGAAACCGGCGCTGTCCCCACAAGAACCATCTTTCCTTCGTGCTCTTCCGGCGCCGCATGTACGCCGCCCATCGCCTGTATATCGCTGATCGCCCGCCCGACATCCGTATACGGAACCTCCAGCCGGAAGCTGTAATACGGTTCAAGCAGCACGCTCTTGGCCTGCATCAAGCCTTGCCGTTCCGCGCGATAGGTCGCTTCCCGAAAATCGCCGCCCTCGGTATGCTTCAAGTGCGCACGCCCTGCCGTCAGCGTGATTTTCACATCCGTCAGCGGCGAACCGGTCAAAACGCCGAGATGCTCCTTTTCGGCAAGATGCGTCAGAATCAGCCGCTGCCAGTTCAGATTCAAATCGTCCTCGCTCACCGCCGAAGCAAAGGCAAGTCCGCTGCCCGGCTCACCGGGTTCCAACAGCAAATGCACCTCCGCATAGTGGCGCAGCGGCTCAAAATGCCCGACGCCCTCCACAGCCTCGGCAATCGTCTCGCGGTACAGAATACTGCCTGCGCCGATGGTTACCTCCAAATCGAACCGTTCCCGGATCAGTGAAACAAGCACATCCGTTTGCAGCGGCCCCATCAGCTGTACGTGGATTTCGTTCAGCTGCGGCTGCCACACAATATGCAGCAAAGGTTCTTCTTCCTCCAGCTGCCGCAGCTTTGGCAGAACTGTCTGCGCATCTATGCCGTTTGGCAGCCCGATCCGGTATCCCATCGCCGGGGTCAGCAGCGGCACTTCGGCGTCCGGCTCCTCCCCGAAGCCCTGCCCGGGCCGCGTTTCGGTCAAGCCCGTGACTGCAACAACATCGCCCGCAAGGACGGTTTGTACCGTTTCATATTTTGCCCCGGAATACAGACGAAGCTGTGCCGCTTTCTCCTCAAGCATCCGCCCGTCGATGCCGCGATAGCGCAGCGTGTCCCGGACGGATAGACTGCCGCCGGTGATCTTCATATATGTAAGCCTGCCGCCCTGTGCGTCGTGCGCGATCTTGTATACGCGGGCGCCGAACACCGGTGAGCGCGGCGGAATCGGTGCATACTTTGTCAGCAGCGTCAAAAACTCGTCCACGCCGTCCAGCTTCAGCCCGGAACCGAAGCAGACGGGGAAGAGCTTCCGGCTTTGGATCAGACCGGTGATCTGTGCGTCGGTGACATGCCCGGTCTCCATATAGGCTTCCAAAACCGCATAGTCGAGCAGCGCAAGCGATTCCTTATCAGCGATCGGCCATGCCACACAGCCGTCCCCGAATGTGTCGGTCAGCTCCTGCAGCAGATCGTCGCGGCTGCGCTTGGCGGTGTCCATCTTGGTTACGAAAATAAAGGTCGGCACTTTGGCACGCAGCAGCAGCGACCATAGCGTGTCCGTGTGTGCCTGCACACCGTCCGTGCCGCTGATCACAAGGATCGCAATATCCATAGCGGCAACAGCGCGCTCGGTTTCGCCGGACAGATCGGCATGCCCCGGCGTGTCGAGCAAAATGATCTCCCGCTCGTCTGTTTTGATTCGCGCCTGCTTGGAAAAGATCGTGATGCCGCGATCCCGTTCGAGGACATGCGTATCCAGGAACGTGTCCCTGTGATCGACACGTCCCAATTTGCGCAGCATACCGGCGCGGTACAGCAACGCCTCGGACAGCGTCGTTTTGCCCGCGTCTACGTGCGCCAGTATACCGGCCGTTATTTTTCTCTGTTCAGAAGCATCCATTTATGTCAGTATACCATGCCGAAACAAACCCGTCAAACACGGTGATGGATCATCCGACCACCCGGTAACGAAGCCGCACATAGGAATCGGAAAGCACGGCGCAGTCGATCATCTGCAGTACGCCGAGATCACGCAGCGTTTCGATCCCGGCGCCGTCCACGGCGGTCGGCGTGGCTTTGCCGCCGACAAGCACCGGCGCAACGACAAGATCCACATAGTCGATCAGCTTTTCCTTCAAAAACAACGCGTTGACCGTGCCGCCGGATTGGATCGTCAGCCGCTCACAGCCGAACCGGCGTTTCAGCTCGCAAAGCGCGTCGGACAGCGATAATGTCGGCTGCAAAAGAATGTGCAGATTCGGTTCGTTGACGGAAAAAGCCGGATGATGCGGATCGGTCGTCAAAAGCACAAATTCTTTCGATCTCGCGCAGAACCAGCGCACACCGTGCTCGCTTAAGTGCGTGTTGTCCAAAAGGACAAAGGAGACGGGGGACTGTTCCGGCAGAGCCTTTTGGTTCACGCCGAGCTTGGCCTGTACGCGCCCTGTGTTGAACGACCAAAGATCGGTCGTCTGCTCGATCTCGTAATACTGATGCAGCCCCTCCGAAACGCCCGAAACGTTTTTCAGATCGGCGTCAAAATCGAAAGAGTCCCCTTCGCCGGTGCTGATCTTGCCGTCTGCTGAGATAAGCAGAAACAGCGTTGTCACGGGACGCTGCTTATCCGTCATACCGTGCCTCCTTGCCGTCGGAGAGGAGGCGGTCGGCTTGCTCCGGCTCTAACTTTTCTACTGTTCGCAGCTTTCGCGTGATCGCACGGGAGCGTGCGCCGATCAGATTGTCCAAATCGGCGTTGACCTGCTGCAGCCGCTGCTGCGATTTTTCCAGAATATCGCCGAATTTTTCAAACTCCGTCTTGACAGCGCCGAGCACCTGCCAAACCTCGCTGCTGCGCTTTTGGATCGCAAGCGTCCGGAAGCCCATTTGCAGACTGTTCAGGAGCGCCGCCATCGTAGACGGTCCCGCCAAGTTGACATGATACTGCTTTTGCAGCTCCTCGACCATGCCGCGGTTCACGGCCTCGGCATACAGACCTTCAAACGGTAAAAACAGGATCGCAAAATCCGTCGTGTGCGGCGGATCGATGTACTTTGTACGGATATCGCGCGCTTCGCTTTTCAGCCGCGCGATCAGGGCGGCGGCAGCAGCGCCCACCGCGTCCGCCGAACCGCTATCGTAGGCGTCCGTCAGCTGCGCATACGTTTCGCCGGGAAACTTTGCGTCGATCGGCAGCCATACGGCGCTTTCGCCTTCGCCGGGCATTTTGATCGCGTATTCGACCACATCGCGGGAACCCTCCTTGGTCGCCACGTTCACCGCATACTGCTCCGGCGTAAGGATTTCATGCAGGATCGCGCCGAGCTGCACCTCGCCCAAGATGCCGCGCGTTTTTACGTTGGACAGCACCTTCTTGAGATCGGTCACGCCTGCTGCGACGGATTGCATTTCGCCGAGTCCCTTATAGACCTGTTCAAGCTGCGTACTCACGAGCCGGAACGATTCGCCGATCCGCGTTTCAAGCGTCTTTTGCAGCTTTTCATCAACGATCTTCTGCATCTCGGCAAGCCGTTCGCTGTTCTCCTGCTGCATGCCCAAAAGCCTACGTTCCATCGTTTGGCGGATCTGCTCCATTTGCTGCTCGTTGGCCTGTGCAAAGCTTGAAAGCCGCTGCTCCATGGTCTGCGCTGAATGCTGCTGTCCTTCGGCAACGGTGCGGTTCATCGTCTGCACCGTGTTGGAAAGCGAAGCAAGCCGCGCCTCCGTAGCGCGCTCAAACGAAGAAAACCGCTGCTCCTGGAGCATGCTTGCGTCATGCTGATTGTCGGTTAAGGAATCGGCAAGGTGCCTCAGATCACGATGCAGTCCGCGCTCCATATCCGAAAGCCCCTTGGGACGGCGCGGCACGCAAAGCAATACGATGACCGCCACAAGCGCCAATAGGTTAATGATTCCCAAAATGAGCAGGATCCAGTTCCATTCCATTTCAAATCCCTCCGTGCAGCACAAACCCCACGGTCAGCGCGGTCTGCGCCAAGATGTAAGTCACCATAACGAAGAATCCGCCGAGACGCGTCTTTTTGCCGAACTTATCATACGCCAGCAGGCTGTCCGAAACCATAAACAGGATGCCGCCGAAAAAGCATAGTACATACGCCGCCGTAAATCCGGACAGACACGCAAGATACAGCGCCGTGCCGCAGGTCCCAGCCAGCAGCGCCGCATAGCAAAGCCCGGGTAGACGAAGCCGCTTCGGTGCATACGGAATCAGAAACCGCCGGACGCCGATCAGCCACAGCACGATCCATGCCACCGACAGCGCGGCGATCAGATGCAGCCCCGGACGAGTCGAGAGCATACCGACGATATAGGCGATATGTCCGAGCGCAAAGGCGGTCATCCCGGCGCCGAGGTTCCAATGATGCCGCCCGAGCAGGAACACATCCCCGAGCCATCCGAAGCCGAGCGCAAGCAGAACCCATAGATTCGGCTGCGGGGCAGCAAGACAATACAAGCCGATCAGCGACGGGATCAGCAGCGATTTGAAAATCCATCGCATCACCTTGATCCGCTTCGCGTATGCCAGCAGCGTCAGACAGACGACCGGGATATAGACGCCCGCCGTGTAGAGCAGTACCCGTTCCATGCGCTCACCTCCGCTTCATAGTATACCATACCGTGAACGCAAATTCTGTTTGCATGACGGATCGAACTTGCCTGTTTTCCGTCAAACGGGGAGGGATAAGCGGAATCCGGCGTGGGCAGCGGCACGCTTTGTAAATTTCTGTGCAAAAGCCGGTGATTTTTCCTTGATTTTACATAAGAAGTTTGTTAAACTGGATACGGTATGAGAGTGATCTCAAAGGAATTGGAACAGAAAGGATGAAATGCGAATGAGCGAACTCAAACGAACGCAGTTGTACGACGCGCACGCAGCATCGGGCGCGACGATGGTGGACTTCGGCGGATGGGAGATGCCGGTGCAGTATCCGACCGGTATCGTAGCGGAGCATTTGTATACGCGGCATTTTTGCTCTTTGTTTGACGTTTCCCACATGGGACGCCTCTTGATCGACGGCCCGGAGCGGGAAGCGTTTTTGCAGCATGTCCTGTCCAGCAACGTTGCGGCGTTGGATCTCAACAAAGCCCAGTACTGCATCCTGCCCGACGAAGACGGCGGCGCCATCGACGATGCGTTTTTATATCGGTTCGAGGAGGAGCGTTTCTTGCTCGTCGTCAACGCCTCCAATACAGAAAAGGATCTTGTGCATCTGCGTCGGGAAAAGGAAGCCTACGACTGTGCGATCACCGATATCACAAAATCGTGGGGCGCGATTGCGGTGCAGGGGCCAAAGAGCAAGGATTTACTGATGCAGCTGTCCGGCGGCGAAGCCCTCACCGAGCCGATGAAGAATGCGCTGAACACGCTTTCGCTCGAAGGCCGCACTGTGCATATCGCCAAGACCGGCTACACCGGCGAACCTATCGGCTATGAGGTCTATATCCGGTCGGAGGATATCGCATGGCTGTGGAATCGGCTGATTGAGCTCGGCGCACGTCCGGCAGGTCTCGGCGCGCGCGATACGCTGCGTCTGGAAGCGGGCATGCCGCTGTACGGACATGAAATGGGCGTTGATCCGGACGGCAAGCCGATGCCGATTTTTGCGGTGCCGCTGGCCAAGTTCGCGGTCAGCTTTGCCCCGCAGAAGGGCGATTACATCGGCCGCAAGCCGCTCGAAGCGCAAAGCGCCGCCTTCAAGCGGATTCAAAACCGCGACTTTTCCGACACGTCTGTTTTACCGAAGGTGATCCGTCCGATCACGCTTTTGGATCGCGGCGTGATCCGTGCAGGAATGCCGGTCTATCGCGGGCAGACGCAGATCGGCTGGGTCACAAGCGGCACGATGGTGCCGTACTATAAGGCCGAGGGCGAGGGCTTGGAAACCGTCATTACGGACGAGATCGTCAAGCGTTCCATCGGTATGTGCTATATCGCCAATGACGTTCTCGAAAACGACATCGTAGAGGTCGATGTGCGCGGCAAGCGGCTCAAAGCCGTCATTCCGAATAAGCATCTCGATACGATGGCGCCGCCGTTTGCGCGCCCGATGGTCTATGGCTTCGAGCTGTCCAAGCGACGTGAAAATGAAGCGTCTCGTCCCGAACGCGCATTGCAGCTTTTGAAAAAAGCCGAGCAGAACCACCTGTGGCGGCAAAAGCAATGCATCAATCTGATCCCTTCGGAGAATACGCCGAGCCATGCTGTGCAGACGCTGTGCGCTTCCGATCCGAGCTGCCGCTATGCCGAGCATAAAAAGGTCAAGTCCTTCTATGACAAGGATATTTTCTATTACCAAGGCACCAAGTTCATCGACGAGGTCGAGCAGCTGACGGTCGAAGAACTCAAAAAGTATTTCAACTGCACCGAGGTCGAAACACGTGTGATCTCCGGGCAGATGTCCAACATGTGCGCGTTCTCGGCCATGATGGACTGGAAAAACCGCCTCGACCGCAAGCATACCCCGCAGCGGCTCGGCTATGTGCTGAACAACCATATCATCAAGGGCGGGCATCTTTCGGCACAGCCGATGGGCGCATTGCATGATTATATCGCGGTCGATCCTGTCACCGAGCGCAGCGCGGTCGTCAATTTCCCGGTCTGCAAGGATAACATTTTCAAGATTGACGTCGAAGAAACCAAAAAGGTCATCGACAAGTACCGCCCGGAGGTCATCATCTTCGGCAAGAGCATGGTGATCCATAAGGAGCCGGTCGCGGAGATTCGCCGGTACGTGGATGAGCAGAATATTCCGACCACGATCATGTATGATATGGCGCACGTATTGGGTCTTGTCGGCGATTACTTCCAAAAGCCGTTCGAGGAGGGCGCGGAGATCGTCACGGGCTCTACGCACAAAACGTTCTTCGGGCCGCAGCGCGGCGTTGTCGCCGTCAACTATCGGGAAACGGATCTCAAATACGGCCTGTGGCAGACGATCGAGACACGCGCGTTCCCCGGCAGCGTATCGAATCACCATCTCGGCACGCAGCTTGGCCTGTTGATGGCGGCATACGAAATGAACCATTTCAAGGATACGTACCAAAAAGCGGTTATTACCAACGCCAAAAGTTTTGCAAAGTCGCTGAAAAAGTATGGCCTAAACGTGCTCGGCGATCCGGCGAATGACTATACCGAAACGCATCAGGTGCTTGTCTCGGTCGGCTACGGGGAAGGCGCAGAGGTTGCGAACCGCCTTGAAAACAACAATATTATCGTCAACTATCAGGCAACGCCCGACGAAGAGGGCTTCACCGCTTCCGGCGCTCTGCGCATGGGCGTGTCCGAAATGACGCGGTTCGGCTTCGGCCCCGCAGAGTTTGACAAGCTCGCCTGCCTGATGGCGGACTGCATCCTGCGGCACGAGGATATTTCCGAGGATGTCGCGCGGCTTCGCGGTGAATATACGACGATGCACTACTGCTTCGACGATGCGGCATTTACCGAGGCGCTCGAAGCGTTTGCGGGCAAGATCGGCTTTTAACGAAACGATATAATTTCAATGGAGGTATTGCAATGAATATTCCGGCTCAGCTTCAGTACACAAAATCCCATGAATGGATCTGCATCGAAGACGGTGTGGCCACCGTCGGCATCACGGACTTTGCGCAGGACGCGCTCGGTGACGTGGTCTTTGTGAATCTCCCGCAGGAGGGCGACGAGGTCACGGCAGGCGAAGCGTTCGGCGATGTCGAATCCGTCAAGGCTGTCAGCGATCTGATCAGCCCGGTTTCCGGAACGGTCTGCGCGATCAACGAAACGTTATTGGATGCGCCCGAACAGCTCAATTCCGATCCTTACGGCGCATGGATCATCAAGGTGCAGGAGATCGGCGAAACCGAGGAGCTGCTCGACGCCGCCGCTTATGAAACGCATTGCGAGAATGAATGACCGTCCTTGTCGGAGGGAATGACATGAGTTATATTCCGTCTACACCGGAGCAGCGGCAGGCTATGCTTGCCGCTGTCGGCGTCGGTTCCTATCGTGAGCTGTACGCCGATGTGCCGGAAACCGTATTGCTGCAAAAGCCGCTCGATCTCCCGGAGGGCATGAGCGAGCTGGAGGTCAGCCGCGCCGTATCCGCTATGGCGGCAAAGAACCGTGTATTTGATACGGTGCTTCGCGGCGCGGGCGCTTACGATCACTATATCCCTGCGATCGTTAAATCCATCCCCGCCAAGGAAGAATTTCTGACCGCGTATACGCCGTATCAGGCCGAAATGAGCCAGGGCGTTTTGCAGTCGATCTTTGAGTACCAGACCATGATCTGCGAACTCACCGGCATGGACGTGTCGAACGCTTCTGTTTACGACGGTGCCACCGCCGCCGCCGAAGCCGCCGCCATGTGCCGCGACCGCAAGCGCCGCGTAACGCTGATTTCCGCTGCCGCACATCCCGACACGATCAACACGGTTCGCACCTATTGCTACGGCACAGGGGACGAGCTGCGCATCGTTCCCATAAAGGACGGCGTGACCGATATGGATACCCTGCGTAAGATGTTGACGCCCGATGTCGTGTCATTCTATCTGCAGCAGCCGAACTTTTACGGACAGATCGAGGATGCCGAGGCGCTCGGCGAAGCCGTCCATGCCGCAGGCGCATTGTTTGTGATGGGCTGCAATCCGATTGCGCTGGGCTTGTTGAAATCCCCGCGGGAATGCGGCGCGGATATCGCTGTGGGCGAAGGACAGCCGCTCGGCCTCCCGATGGGGTGGGGTGGCCCATACCTCGGCTATATGGCTGCGACACAAAAGCTCATGCGAAAGCTCCCCGGCCGCATCGTCGGCGAAACCGTGGACGACAAGGGGGAGAGGGCATACGTTTTGGCGCTGCAAGCGCGTGAACAGCATATCCGGCGTGAAAAGGCAAGCAGCAATATCTGCTCCAATGAAGCCCTGTGTGCCTTGACCGCCGCTGTGTACATGGCGGCGATGGGGCCGAACGGGCTGCAGGAGGTCGCAGGGCAATGCACCGCCAAAGCGCATTACCTTGCCAAGCGGCTTTGTGAGATCGACGGCGTCCGGCTCGTTCATCCCGGCCCGTTCTTCCATGAGTTTGTTACGACCCTGCCGAAAACCGATAAGGTGCTGAAGGCTTTGGAGAACGAAAACATCCTCGGCGGATTGCCGGTCGAAAACGGCGTCCTGTGGTGCGTGACCGAAAAGGCTTCGCGCGAAGCACTGGATCACACCGTCGCCGTGGTAAAGGAGGTGCTCAAAGCATGAAGCTGCTGTTTGAAAAAAGCGTCCCCGGACGGCATTGCGACTTGCTCCCCAAATGCGATGTGGAAGCCTTTGAACTTCCGCAGGAGCTTCTGCGCAAGCAGCCGCCTGCCCTGCCGGAGCTTAACGAGGTCGATCTTTCCCGGCATTATACGGAGCTGAATCACCGCGTTCACGGCGTCAACTGCGGCTTCTATCCGCTCGGCTCCTGCACGATGAAGTACAATCCGCGCATCGACGAGGATATGGCGGCGCTGCCCGGCTTTACGAATATCCATCCGTTGGCGCCTGCCGAAACGACCGAAGGCTGCCGGGAGGTGCTCGACACCGCCGCACAGTATCTGAAAGAAATCACAGGCATGGCGGCTATGACGTTCCAGCCTGCCGCCGGCGCGCACGGCGAGTTTACAGGCGTTCTGCTCATCAAGCAATACCACGACAGCCGTGCCGACGCAAAGCGCACTAAGATCATCGTCCCCGATTCCGCGCACGGCACGAACCCTGCTACCGCGGCCATGTGCGGCTATGAGGTCGTGAACATTCCTTCTGCGCCGGACGGATGCGTCGATCTCGATGCACTCAAGGCCGTACTCGGCGACGACACGGCCGGGCTGATGCTGACAAACCCGAATACTGTCGGCCTTTTCGATCCCAACATTCTGGAAATTACGCGCCTTGTCCACGAGGCGGGCGGCCTTTGCTATTACGACGGTGCAAACCTCAATGCGGTGATGGGTATCGTGCGCCCTGGCGATATGGGGTTCGACTGCATTCACATGAACCTGCATAAGACCTTTGCCACACCTCACGGCGGCGGCGGCCCCGGCGCCTGTGCCGTTGGCTGCAAGGACTTTCTGGCACCTTTTTTGCCTGCGTCTCGCCTGCTGGACGGCGGCGATCACTTGCAGGTTCGCGCCTTCAACGGCAACTTCCTCGTCGTCGTTCGCGCGCTGACGTATCTTATGACACTTGGCCGCAAGGGGATTCCGGAGGCCGCGCAGAATGCCGTGCTGAATGCGAACTACCTGATGCACCAGATCAAGGGTACGTTTGAACCCGCCTTTGACCGGATCTGCATGCATGAATTTGTGCTCGGCCTTGCGGAATACAAAAAGGAAACCGGCGTCTCGGCGCTCGACGTGGCGAAGGCGTTGATCGACTACGGCATGCATCCCCCGACAATGTATTTCCCGATGATCGTACACGAAGCCTTGATGCTCGAACCGACCGAGACAGAAAGCAAGGAAACGCTCGATTGGGCGGCTTCCGTGTTCCGTGAGGTCTATGCGCGCGGCAAGACCGATCCTGCCTATCTACACGCCGCGCCGCATCATGCGCATATTGGCCGTCCGGATGAGGTGCGCGCCTCGCGCAACCCGGTCGTGCGCTATACAAAACCGTGATCCATACGTTACAGCTCTATCGGGGTACGGGATACGATCCCTATGAAAACCTTGCCGTCGAACAGGCGCTTTGCGAAACGGTCGAGACGGGGACCTGTATCCTGTACCTATGGCAGAATCAGAATACGGTTGTGATCGGCCGGAACCAAAATGCGTGGAAGGAATGTAAGGTCGACCTGTTAACGGCGGAGGGCGGCAAACTCGCGCGCCGGCTGTCCGGCGGCGGGGCGGTATACCATGACCTCGGCAATCTGAACTTCACGTTTCTGCTGCCGAGTGAGGAATATGATGCAGGGCGACAGTTTGCCGTTATCCAAAACGCCTGCGCATCATGCGGAATCGAAACCGAGCTTTCCGGCCGCAACGACCTGTTGGCGGACGGCCGCAAGTTCTCCGGCAGCGCGTTCTATCATCATGACGGTCGTTCGTATCATCACGGAACCCTGCTCGTTCATGCCGATACCGAATGCATGGGACGATACCTGCAGCCGTCAGTTGCCAAGTTGCAAGGAAAGGGCGTGGATTCCGTGTGCGCCCGCGTCGTGAATCTGTCTGTGCTGCAACCGGGCCTATCGGTCGAAGCGTTGTCTGAAGCTCTTGAAGCGGCCTTCGGCGAAGTCTATCACGGCCAGCCGGAGGACATTGCACTGAACGACCGTCAGAAAGAACTGACAGAACAGTATACGATCCGGAATCGTTCTTGGGAATGGAACTGCGGACAGCGCATGCCGCTTCAGGCGACGTTCCAAAAGCGGTTTTCTTGGGGCGGCATCGAAATCTCCTTTGCAATACAAAACGGCGTCATTCAACAGATGCAGGTGGATACCGACGCCATGGAGCATACGCTCAGCGATCAAGTGCAACGCTGTCTGATCGGTTTGCGGTTTGATGCCAAAATCCTTGCCGACGCCGTGCAGAACGCAGACTTGCCGCATGCCGGGGATATCGCTTCGCTGTTTATGTAAGCGGACTTAACGAAAGGAAGAACAGCATGGAAACATGGGATTTATTGGTGATCGGTGCAGGACCGGGCGGTTATACGGCGGCGCTGCATGCGGCAAAGTGCGGTCTGAAAACGGCCGTAATCGAAGCGCGGGAGGCAGGCGGCACCTGCCTGAACCGCGGCTGTGTTCCGACGAAAACGCTGCTTCACACCGCCGAGGTATATCGCTTGGCCAAGGAAGGCGCGGCAATAGGCGTCGTATCGGATGGACTGCACGTCGATCTGAACACCGTATTTGCCCGTAAAAGACAGGTTGTCGAAACGCTTTCCAAGGGGGTCGAGACGCTGTTAAAGAGCGCCAAGGTGCCGCTTCTGCACGGCACAGCCAAGATTACCGCGCCGCATACGGTGTCCGTCACGGCATCCGACGGCACAGAAACGATCTGTCAAGCCGAAAACATCCTGATCGCAACCGGCTCCGTTCCGGCAAGGCCGCCGATTCCGGGGCTTACGCTGGACGGCGTTATGACGAGCGACGAGCTGTTGGAAGGCGCTGACGCGCTGTACCGGTCCATCGTCATTATCGGCGGCGGTGTGATCGGCGTCGAGCTTGCAACCTTCTATGCCGATCTCGGCAGTGAGGTCACGATTGTGGAAGGACTGGATCGCCTGCTGCCGACCATGGATCGAGAAATCGGACAGAACCTTGCGCTGCTGCTGAAAAAGCAAGGCGTGCGCATCGTGACCGGTGCGATGGTGGAACGGATCGAACCGGCAGAGGATGGGTTATCCGTCGTGTATATGCAAAAGGGCGTCGAGGGCAGCGCAGCCGGGGAAAAGGTGCTTTGCGCCATCGGGCGCCGTCCCTACTGCGATGGCTTGTTTGCCGACGGGCTGCAGCCGGAAACCGAACGGCGGCGTATCC
>CAMHJE010000051.1:0-15523 GCA_946185305.1 uncultured Clostridia bacterium
AGGATATCCAAGCCGTGATCGCCCAGATCGACCCGCTGCCCGGGGCGAAGGCCTTTTTGGACGCGCTGCGGGACCGGGCGCAGGTCGTGATTGTAAGCGACACGTTTGAGGAATTTGCTAAGCCGCTCCTTGAAAAGCTCGGCCGGCCGACGATCTTCTGCAATTCGCTTGTCGTCGATGCGGACGGGTTTTTGACCGGGATCAAGATGCGCGTGAAGGATTCCAAGCTCGCCACGGTGCGCGCGCTGCAGTCAGTCGGGTTCACGACGATTGCGGTCGGGGACAGCTATAACGACCTCGCTATGATCCTGCACAGCAAGGCGGGCTTTCTGTTCCGCACGACCGAGAAGATCAAGGCGGACTATCCGCAGCTTTCGGCGTTCACCGAATACGGCGAGCTGCTGGACGCGATCACGACGTCCCTCGGATAACCGAATCCCGTCAACCGGCGCAGGGCATTTGCCTTGCGCTTTTATCTTGCTTTTTGGCGGGCTTCGCGGTATGATAAGACGAATCTGCCATAGGAGAAACGTATGCAAAAGGTACTGGCCTTTTTGAAAAAGGAACCGATGCTGACCGTGTCGGTGCTTGCGGCGGTCGCGGCGATGCTGATTACGCCGCCGACGGCTGCGCTGCTGGGCGCCATCGACTGGCGCACGCTCGGCACGCTGCTGATGATGCTGATTGTGCTGGAGGGGTTCAAGCAGGAAAACGTGCTGCGGCCTTTGATCGCGCTCGCGGCAAACCTACGTAAGATGGTGCTTTTGACGCTGTTTTTGATCTTCGGCGTGTTCTTTTCGTCGATGTTCGTGACAAACGACGTCAGTTTGATCATCTTCGTGCCGGTCACGATCCTGCTGTTTCGCGGCGGCGGCAAGGAGCCATACATCCTGCCGGTGATCTCGATGGAGAACATTGCGGCGATCCGCGGCTCGCTGTTGACGCCGTTCGGCAGCCCGCAAAACCTGTTCCTCTACGGCAGGGCCAATGTCAGCGTATGGCACTTTATGCTGCACATGCTGCCGCTTTGCGCCATGTCCGCGGTGCTGCTTGCGGTGTTTGTGCTGTTCCTCTATCGCAAGGACCCGAAAGAAACGATTGACGCGGCGGTGGGCGGCGAGCCGTGGGCAAAGGAATCGCGCGGGAAGCGGATCGCATACCTTTTGCTGTTCGCGCTGGTGATCGGCGTGATCGTCACGCGGACGGCGCTGTGGCCGGTCGCGGTCGGGATCGTACTTGCAACCGTGCTGCTTGTGGACCGGCGGCTGCTTTTGAAGGTCGATTACGTGCTGCTTGTCACGTTCCTGTGCTTTTTTATCTTCTCCTCGTCCATCGCGGCGAACGAGGCCATTGCGGGACTATTGCAAAAGGCCGTCGCCGGGCACGAATACTGGTGGGCGATCGGCCTCAGCCAGATCATCTCGAACGTTCCCGCGACGATCGTGCTCTACCCGTTCACCGAGAACTTCGCCGGGCTGATCTACGGCGCGGACACCGCGGGGCTTTGCTCGCTGATCGGCTCGCTCGCGTCGGTCATCAACTACCGCATCTATGTGCGCGAATACCCCTCCGGCGGCAGGGCGTTCATCAAGACGTTTACGCTTGTCAGCTGGGCGTTCTTCTTGATCGTCGTTGTGCCGGGGTATCTGCTCTGCCGCTGGCCGTTCTTTTAAGAGGATACAGACGACAAACACCGGACGAATCGCCCGGTGTTTTTGTATGCGGTTTTGGGGTTACGCTGCCGTTTCAAACTGGCTGTTGTATAGCTCGGCATAGAACCCGCCCCGACGCAGCAGCTCGTCGTGGCTGCCCTGCTCGACGATATCGCCGTCTCGGATCACTAAGATGATATCCGCGTTGCGGATCGTGGACAGGCGGTGCGCGATCACAAAGCTCGTGCGGCTTTGGGTCAGCGTGTCCATGGCGCGCTGGGTCAGCAGCTCGGTACGCGTATCGACCGAGGAGGTCGCCTCGTCCAGAATCAGCATCGGGCTGTTTTGGATCATCGCGCGGGCAATCGTCATCAGCTGCTTCTGCCCCGCGGAGATCGCGGTGTTGTCGGACAGGATCGTGTCGTAGCCCTCCGGCAGCGCCTTGATGAACGAATGGATGCCGCACGCCTTGCACGCGGCCTTCATGCGCTCGTCGGTCACGCCCTCGGTATTGTAGCAGAGGTTTTCGCGCACGGTGCCCTCGAACAGCCACGTATCCTGCAGCACCATGCCGAAGCAGTCGTGGACGGCCTCGCGCGTCATGTCGGTGGTTTTCACGCCGTCGATGCGGATCTCGCCGCCGGTCGTTTCGTAAAAGCGCATCAGAAGGTTGACGAGCGTGGTCTTGCCCGCGCCGGTCGGCCCGACGATGGCGACCTTCTGCCCCGGCTCGATATGCACGGAGAAATCATGGATGATCGTCTCGTCCGGCTTATCGGGATAGGCAAAGCGGACGTGGTCGAAATCGACCTCGCCGCGCACGGCGGGCACGGTCGCGGTCTTGCCGCTTTCGTCGGACAGCTCGGTTTCGTTCAAAAACTCGAACACGCGCTCGGCGGCGGCCGCGGCGGACTGCATGCTCGTCATGGCCTGCGAAATCTGGCGGATCGGGCCTTCGAACAGCCGCACATAGATCATGAACGCGGTGATCACGCCGAACGTGATCTGCCCGTTCATCGCCAGCGCCGCGCCGACGACGCACACCGCGACATACCCGAGGTTGCCGACAAAGTTCATGACCGGCTGCATCATGCCGCCTAAAAACTGGGACTTGAAATTCGCCTCGCGCACCGCGCCATTCAGCCGAGCAAACTCGGTCTTCACCGCATCCTCCGCATTCGACGTGCGGATAATGTCATGCCCGGTATACATCTCCTCGATATAGCCGTTCAGCGCGCCGAGGTTCTTTTGCCGCGCCGCGAAATACTTTTGCGAGTGCATCATAATCACCGTCATCAGCACCATCGCAAGCATCGTAGACAGCACGGACGTTCCGGCGAGCAGCCAGTTCGTCAGGATCATCATGACGAGACAGCCGACGAACTGCAGCGCGGCGGTCACGATCGACGCGAGCGAATTGGACAGCGACGAACCGACCGTGTCCACGTCGTTTGTCACGCGCGAGAGCACGTCGCCGGTCTCATGAAAGTTGAAGTAGCTCAGCGGCAGGCGGTTGATCTTTTCGACGATCTCGCGCCGCATCCGCTTGGACAGGCGCTGGTTGAACCCGGTCAGGAGCCAGCTTTGCAGAAACGTTGCGAGCGCCCCCGCGCTGTAGATCGCAACGAGCAGCAGCCCGACGCGCGCGACGGCGCGCATGTCGATGCCGGTGGTCAAGCCCGCCGTGATGAGGTCGGTGATGCGGCTGATCTGCCGCGGGCCGATGATCGTTAAGAGCGCGTGCGCCCCGGCAAACACGAGCGCGGCGATAAACGCGGGCATTTCGCGCAGCGTGTAGCGCAAAAGCAGCCCGAGCGTCTTTTTCAGATTCTTCGGCTTTTCAGCCATGCGGCCCCGGCCGTGCGGTCCTCTGCGCTCCATCAGCTCACCTCCAGTTCTTTTTCCGACAGCTGCGACAGCGCGATCTCCCGATAGACCGAACAGCTTTGCAGCAGCTCCTTATGCGTGCCGATCCCGACCGCGCGCCCCTCGTCGAGCACCACGATTTGATCGGCGTTCTTCACCGTGCCGATGCGCTGCGCCACGATCAGGCACGTCGTTCCATTTAAGTCCTCGGCAAGCCGCTTCCGCAGCGCCGCGTCGGTGGCATAGTCGAGCGCCGAGAACGAATCATCGAAGATCAGAATTTCGGGACGGCGCGCAATCGTCCGCGCGATCGAAAGCCGCTGCTTCTGCCCGCCGGACAGGTTCTTGCCGCTTTGCGCGATCTCGCCGTCCGCGCCGTTCGGCAGCCCTTCGACAAAGTCCCTGGCTTGCGCGATCTCCAGCGCCGCGCGCCAGTCGTCCTCCGTGATGCCCGCGCCGGTTCTGCCGAACGTCAGGTTTTCCCGGACCGTGCCGGAGAACAGCTGCGCCTTTTGCGCGATAAAGCCGACGCGGTCGTACAGCGCGGCAAACGTATAGTCCTTCACGTCGCGCCCGTCGATCTTCACAACGCCCTCGGTCGCGTCAAACAAGCGCGCGACAAGCGAAACGAGCGTCGTTTTGCCGCTGCCGGTCGAGCCGATGAACGCGACGGTCTCGCCTGGCTTTGCCGTGAAGCTGATATCGGTCAGGCAGTTTTCGGCGGCGTCGGGATAGCGGAACGAAACATGCTCGAACGATACCGTGCCGCGCTCCGGCGCGGCTTCGCCGTTCGTTCCCTCCTTCACGGCGGGATCGGTTTCAAGCACCTCATTGATACGCCCGGCGGACACGGCGGCGCGGGGCAGCATCATGAAAATCATAATCAGCATCATGAACGACATGATGACATACATCGCATAGGACGAGAACACGACGATCTCGGCAAACAGCGCGACGCGCTCGGCGGGCGCGGTCAGCGGAACGCCCTCGATCAGAACCGCGCCGAGCCAGTAGATCACGAGCGAAACGCTCTGCATGACGAGGTTGACAAACGGCATCAGCACCGCCATGCTGCGCGACGTGAACAGCATCGTGCGCATGAGGTTGTCGTTGCTCGTCTCGAACTTCGCCTCCTGATACGACTCCGCGTTGAACGCGCGCACGATCCTAAGGCCCGTGAGGTTCTCGCGCGTGACACGGTTGACCTCGTCGATCTGCTTCTGCATGATCTTGAACTTCGGCATCACGAATGCCATGACCGACAGGATCACGACAAGCAGCAGCACGACCGCGCCGGCGGTCGCCAAAGACAGCTCCCAGCTCTTGCCGACGATCTTGAGGATCGCCCATACCGCCATGATCGGCGCCTTGATCATCGCCTGCAAACCAAACGAGACGACCATCTGGATCTGCGTGATGTCGTTCGTCGTGCGCGTGATCAGCGACGCGGTCGAAAAACGCTTCATCTCCTCGGCGCCGAAATCCGTCACGCGAGTGAAAACGCCCTCGCGCACGGAATAGCTGAAATCCGCCGCAATCGTTGCCGCGAGCCAGCCGACGATCACCGACAGCGCCGCGCTGCCCGCCGCGCAGGCAAGCATCTTGCCGCCCGCAATCCAGATATCCGCCATCGCGCTGCCGGGCGTGACGATCAGCTTCGTGATGTCGCTCATAAAGTCCGGCATCGTCAGGTCGAAATACACCTGCCCCGCCACCAGCAGCAGGCACAGCAGCGCAAACCCGCGGTCGCGCCGCCGCATGTATCGAATCAGTTTCCACATGGTTTTTGTTCCTCTGTTTTTTCCGCGCACAGCTCGTCGCCGATGGCGACCAGACGCTTGAAGATGCGCAAAAGCTGTTCCGTATCCTCCTTGCCGAGCCGCGAAAGCAGCAGCGCCGTCACGTCGAGCGCCTCGGCCTTGTGCTTTTCGATCACCGCCCGCCCCTCGTCTGAGAGCGAAACGATCACCTTGCGCCGGTCGAGCGGGCTTTGCGTCCTTTGGATCAGCCCCTTGCTCTCCAAGGCGTTCAGCACGTTGGCAACCCCGCCGGAGCCGATCTCCAGCGCGTGGCTCAGTTCCCCCGCCGTCACGTCCTCATGATTGGACAGATACAGCAGCGTTCCCTTTTCGCCCTTCATCATCCCCGCCGTCTTTTGCGACAGCGGCTTTTTGTGCGACGACGGCAAAAGCTCCAAAAACGCCTTTGCCTGCATCGTAAAATATTTCTCACTTGCCAAGTTTCTCACCTCGTGAGCAATTATAGCAAACGAACACCCCGCCGTCAATGGTCTGCGGCGGGGTTTGCAGGGTGTTCACAATGCAAGCCGCCTCTGGCTGACGCGCAAAAGCGGAAAGCGTGTTTATCCGACGGCTGCGCCTCTTTCCCTTGCAAACGCTGTCGAACCGTGTTATACTGTTCTTTAATACGGGGACGCCCGAAACGGAAAGGAAATCGTATGACCTCTTACGAATATTATGTCAATATGCTGCCCGAGAACGAGCGGGATTTTTTCCGGTATATGCCTACGATCAACGAGCTCGTCGCCTTTGCGCGGCAGAATTTTGCGGACGACATCGCGCTGGACGGGATCGCAGGGCCGGTTTCTTACCGGGCGCTTTGCGATAAGCTCGCCGTGCTCCGCGGCTTTTTGAAGGCGCAGGGCATTGAAAAGGGCGACCATGTGGGCATGCAGCTGCCAAACTCCGCGCTTGCTGCCGAGCTGATCCTGGCCGTCATGACCTACGGCGCGGTGATCGTGCCGATCCCGATGACGATGGGCGGTGAGGAGCTGCTGGGCAATCTCAAAAAGCTCGATATCAAATTATACATCTACGGCGACATGTTTGCCGAGCGCGTAAAGGCCATGCCGCTGCCGGCACGTCTTACGGCCATTGCCGCGTCCGCCGTGACGGACGGCGAGCCAACGCCCGAAGCAGCGAACGAAAAGGACACGCCCGCTGCGATCTTCTTCACCGGCGGCACGACCGGCAAGTCCAAGGGCGCGCTGCTTTCGCACGGGGCGCTGATGCGCGGCGCGTTCAACGGCATCTTCGGCCCGCTGTCGGCCCTGCGGCAGAGATACCTTGCGCTGATTCCGTTCAGCCACGTTTTCGGCGTGGTGCGCAACGTGCTGAGCGTGCTCTATACCGGTTCGCTGCTCTACACCTTGGAGGACATGCGCACCGTCGTCGCGGTGCTGCCCAAGGCGAAGCCGACCGTGCTGGTGCTTGTTCCGGCGCTTGCCGATATGCTCGCGGGGCTTGCGACGATGCGCGGCGTGGAGGCGCTCGGCGGACAGCTGAAAATGATCATTGCGGGCGGCGCGCCGGTGCCGGAGGGGATCATCTTCCGCTATCAAAAGCTCGGCATCATCGTCTGCCCCGGCTACGGCATGACCGAAACGGCGAACCTTGTCTCCGGCAACGGACAGCCGTATGAACACCCGACCTCGGTGGGCATGCCCTACCCCGAGCAGGAGGTCAAGCTTGTAAACGAGGAAATCTGGGTACGCGGCGATCATCTGATGCTCGGCTATTACAACGACCCGGAGGAGACCGCGCACGTCATGACGCCGGACGGCTGGCTGAAAACCGGCGACCTCGGCCGCATCGACGAAAACGGCCTGCTCTACATCACCGGCCGCAGCAAGAACATCATCGTGCTGCCGAACGGTGAAAACATTTCGCCGGAGGAACTGGAGCTGGCGCTCGTCCGCATTCCGCTGATCAAGGACGCGCTTGTGCGCGAAGCCGTGATCGACGGCCGCACGGTGCTCGAAGCCGAGGTGTTCCCGAACGCGCCGGTGCTCGCCGCGATGCAGATCGCCGAGCCGGAGCCCGCGATCCGCGCGGCGGTCGAAAAGCTGAACGCATCCCTGCCGCCGTTCAAGGCGATCCAAAGCCTGATCGTCCGCAAGGAGGACTTCCCGCGCAGCCCGAGCATGAAGATCATCCGGAAATAAAAACGAAAACGACGCAAAAAAGCAGGCACGCAACGTGTCTGCTTTTCTTTTATCGGTTGTACGTCTTATTTCCCGCTTTCGAGGTAGTCGCGGAGCAGCTTTTCGACGCGGTCGCCGAGCTCGGCACTGCGGAGCGCCTTGACCTCCTCCTTCGGGATGACCTCCAAGACCTTCAGCGTCACGGTCGTGCTGCGCCACGGGGTGCGCTTATAGACCTCGTTCGTGCCCTTTAGCGCGACGACGGCCATCGGCACGTTGGCCTTTTGCGCGATCTTGAACGCGCCGTTGTGGAACGGCAGCAGCGTCGCGTCGGTCTTGTTGCGCGTGCCCTCGGGGTAGATGCCGATGGAGACCTCGCCGGACTTTAGCAGCTCGGCGGCGGTGTTGATCGTCTGGATCGCGTTCTTGGCGTTTTCACGGTCGAGCGGCAGGAAGCAGCACGGGCGGATCAACCGGCCGAAGATCGGGATCTTGAAGTTTTCGGGCTTGGAGACGAACGCCAGATTCGCTTCGGGCAAGGCCTGCCATGTGGCAATCGGGTCGAAGTTCGAGCGGTGGTTGCCGACGAGCAGATACCGTTCCTTCGGCAGCAGCTCCTTCCCCTCCACCTTGAGCTTGACGCGCGGCACGGCAAGCACGAAAAACGACACGCTCTTGACGATCCAGCGGTAGAATTTGCTGTCGTGCATATAGATCTTATTCGTATCGACGCACGCCGCCGCAAGGATCAGCAGCGCAAAGTACGCGACGACCACGCCGAGCAGCGTCCAAAGCAATATCCAAAGAATCTGCATAGTTCCTCCCCACGGTCTAAAACAGACCGTTTCCTCTGTATTCCCCGACAGTCTACCACATTTTTGCCGTCCGCACAAGAGGCCGTATGCGAAAAGAGCCGGAAAGGCGTTTGTCCTTCCGGCTGATCGCTTACACAGCTTATTTATTCTGCAGATACTCGTCGATGGCCTTTGCCGCAACCTTGCCCGCGCCCATGGCGGAGATAACGGTTGCCGCACCGGTGACCGCGTCGCCGCCCGCGTAGACCGCCTCACGCGAGGTGAGACCGTCCTCGTTGACGATGATGCCGCCGTGCGCGTTGACTTCGAGGCCCTTGGTGGTGCTCTTGATCAGCGGGTTCGGGGACGTACCGATGGAGATGACGACCGCATCCACGTCGAGCACATACTCGCTGCCCTCGACCGGAATCGGACGGCGACGGCCCTTTGCATCGGGCTCGCCGAGCTCCATCTTGATCACGCGCATGCCGGTGACGAAGCCGTTCTTCGGATCACGCGGATTCTCGGGGTTGTTGTAGCCGAGGATCTCGACCGGGTTGCGCAGCAGCTGGAAGTCGATGCCCTCTTCCATGGCATGCTCGACTTCTTCGCGGCGGGCCGGCAGCTCGTCCATCGAACGACGGTAGACGATGTAGACCTTCTCTGCGCCGAGACGGAGCGCGGTACGCGCGGCGTCCATCGCGACGTTGCCGCCGCCGACGACCGCGACCTTGCCGCCCTTCATGATCGGGGTTTCGGGGTCTTCGCGGTAGGCCTTCATCAGGTTGGAACGGGTCAAAAACTCGTTGGCGGAGTAAACGCCCTTCAAGCTCTCGCCCGGAATGCCCATGAAGTTCGGGAGGCCCGCGCCAGAGCCGATGAACACGGCCTCATAGCCCATCTCAAACAGCTCGTCGATGGTCAGGGTCTTGCCGATGACCACGTTCGGCTCGACATCGACGCCGAGCGCCTTCAGTGTATCGACTTCCTTAGCGACGATGGCTTTCGGAAGACGGAACTCCGGAATGCCGTAGACGAGCACGCCGCCGGCGGTGTGGAGCGCCTCAAAGACGGAGACCTTATAGCCCTTCTTGGCCAGGTCGCCCGCGCAGGTCAGGCCGCTGGGGCCGGAGCCGACAACCGCGACCTTATGGCCGTTGGACGCCGGAACCTCGGGCGCGGCGGTGACGTTGGCGTTGTGCCAGTCCGCGACGAACCGTTCGAGTCTGCCGATGCCGACCGGCTCAAACTTGATGCCGAGGGTGCACTTGCTCTCGCACTGCGTTTCCTGCGGGCAGACACGGCCGCAGACGGCGGGCAGAGAGGAGGACTTGGAAATGATCTGATACGCGCCCTCGAAATCGCTCTCCTTGATCTTGGCGATGAATTCGGGGATCGAGATATTGACCGGGCAGCCGTTCACGCAGGGACGGTTTTTGCAGTTCAGGCAGCGCTTGGCTTCCTCGACCGCAACCTCTACCGGATAACCGAGAGCAACCTCGTTGAAGTTATGCGCACGAACCTGCGGCTCCTGCGTCGGCATTTCATGCTTTTTCGGATTGATGGCCATTGTTATGCCTCCTTCTTGAACAGATTGCAAGCCTCGGTGTAGGCGTGACGCTCAAAGTCCGCATACATCCGGCCGCGGGACATGGCTTCGTCGAAATCGACCTCGTAACCGTTGAAGTCCGGGCCGTCCACGCAAGCGAACTTGGTGACGTTCTTGCCGTCCTGATGCAGCGTCAGGCGGCAGCCGCCGCACATGCCGGTGCCGTCGATCATGATCGGGTTCATCGAAACCGTGACCGGTACGCCGAACGGCTTCGCGGTCAGCACGACGAATTTCATCATGATCAAGGGGCCGATGGTGATGATGAGGTCGAACTGTTCGCCCGCCTCGAGCATTTCCTTCAGCGGAACGGTGACGTTGCCGTGACGGCCGTAGGAACCGTCGTCGGTCATGACCTCGAGCTTATCGGAGCAGGCACGGAACTCGTCTTCGAGAATCAACAGATCCTTGGAGCGGAAGCCGATGATCGAGGTGACCTGGGCGCCCAGGCGATGGAATTCCTGCGCCACGGGCATAGCGATCGCACAGCCGACGCCGCCGCCGACGATGCAGACCTTCTTGATGCCCTCGGTATGCGTGGCAACACCCAGCGGGCCGACGAAGTCCTGCAGGTATTCGCCCGCTTCCTTATGGTTGAGCTTTTCGGTCGTCGCGCCGACGATCTGGAAAATGATCTTGACGGTGCCGTTTTCGGGGTCCGTACCGGCAACGGTCAGCGGGATACGCTCGCCTTCCGCATCGACGCGGAGGATGATGAACTGGCCGGGCTTCGCCTTCCTGGCGACGAGGGGCGCGTCGATCTCCATCTGCGTAACGGTCGGATTCAGATTCTTCTTCGTTACGATCTTGTACACAGTTTTTTCTCCTTACTGTTTGTTTGATATAAACCGCCCAAAGCAGCCGACCCAAATAGGCGGCTGCTTTGGTGTGTTTTTAAGAAATTTCCGGCTGCATTACATGCAGGTGTAGCCGCCGTCCACGGGCAGGATGACGCCGTTGACGTAGGTGGAAGCCGGAGAGGAAAGGAACAGAGCCGCGGTGTCCAGCTCGCCCTCGTTGCCGTAACGGGCTTCGGGGATCATGGTACGGGCATAGTTCTGGAAGAACTCGGAGTTCAGCGTGTCCACGGTCAGCGGGCTGTAGAAGTAGCCGGGGCAGATCGCGTTGACGGTGATGCCCTTGTCGCCCCACTCGGCTGCGAGAGCACGGGTCAGGTTGACGACGCCGCCCTTAGCCGCATGGTACGGAGAAGCGGGCGCGATCTTGTTGCCGACGAGACCGTACATCGAAGCGATGTTGATGATGCGGCCGTACTTGGCGGGCAGCATGGCCTTCTTCGCAACCGCGCGGGCTACCTTGAAGGAACCGAACAGGTCGATGTTGACTTCGTTCGCAAACTGGTCGTCCGTGATGTCTTCTGCCGGAGCGACGGCGCCGGTGCCGGCGTTGTTGATCAGGATGTCGATGCGGCCGAACTTTTCGAGCGTGGCGTCTACGGCAGCTTCAACGCTCTCGGTCTTGGTGATGTCGCAGGCGATGCCGATGGCTTCGACGCCATAGGTTTCCTTCAGCTCTGCGGCAACCTGGTCGAGCAGGTTCTGGCGGCGGGCCAGCGCGACGATCGTTGCGCCCTGGGACGCGAGTGCCTTTGCCATCTGGACGCCGAGGCCCGTGGAGCAGCCGGTGACGATCGCAACGCGACCGGTCAGATCAAAGTAGTTCTTCATTTGGTTTTGTTTCCTTTCCCTATTGTAGTCTTTTTATATGGGTGCCGGAAACGCCCTAAAAGCGGACGCTTCCGGTGCACTTTTGTGATCAGAAATCAACCTCGGTGTCATAGTAGCAGCACTTGAGGAGCTTTTCCATCTCTTCAACGCTGGGCTGACGCGGGTTGGAGCCGGTGCAGGCGTCCGCAATCGCGTTCACGGCGATGTCATGCAGACGATCGAGGAACACGTTCTCGGGAACGAAGCCCTGCTCGGTGGGGTAGCTGTCCGCACCGTAGTTCTTGATGCAATGCGGGATGTTGAGGTCGTCGTTCATCTTGCGGAGGAACGCGATCAGCGCCTTGACCTTTTCGTCGTCGGACGCGGCCTTGTCGGCAATGCCCATGTAATCGACGATCACGCCGTAACGCTTCTTGGCGGTCTCGTCCTTGGCGTTGAACGCGATGACCTTCGGCAGGTACATGGCGTTGGCCGCGCCGTGGATGATGTGCGCGCCGTAGTCCGCAAAGATCGCGCCGGTCTTGTGCGCCATCGAGTGCACGATGCCGAGCAGCGCATTGCTGAACGCCATGCCCGCGAGGCACTGGGCGTTATGCATCCGGTCGCGCGCGGCCATATCGCCGTTGTAGGAAGCGACGAGGTCGTGCTGGATCATCTCGATCGCGTGGATCGCAAGCGGATCGGTGTAGTCGCAGTTCGCGGTCGAAACATACGCTTCGATGGCGTGCGTCATCGCGTCCATACCGGTGTGTGCGACGAGCTTCTTGGGCATGGTCTCCGCCAGCTCCGGATCGACGATCGCCACGTCCGGCGTGATCTCAAAGTCCGCGATCGGGTACTTGATGCCCTTGCTGTAATCCGTGATGATCGAGAACGCGGTCACCTCGGTCGCCGTGCCAGAGGTCGAAGAAACGGCGCAGAAGTGCGCTTTCTTGCGCAGCTCGGGGATGCCGAATACCTTGCACATATCCTCGAACGTGCACTCCGGATACTCATACTTAATCCACATGGCCTTCGCCGCGTCAATCGGGGAGCCGCCGCCGATGGCAACGATCCAATCGGGCTCAAAGTCCAGCATGGCCTGCGCGCCGCGCATAACCGTCTCCACGGACGGGTCGGATTCGATGCCGTCGAAGATGCGGACTTCCATGCCCGCTTCCTTCAGGTAAGCTTCCGCTCTGTCCAGGAAGCCGAAGCGCTTCATCGAGCCGCCGCCGACGCAGATCATTGCCTTTTTGCCCTTAAAGCTCTTCAGAGCTTCCAGAGATCCCTTGCCGTGGTACAGATCACGGGGAAGTGTAAAACGTGCCATAAGATATTGTTTCCTCCATATTATTTTGGTTTTATGTTTTCCCACCGTGGGAGATAAGCATTTTCACCGGAACGCGTTTTTGCCGTTTCAGGCTGTGCGGGGCTTTATCGGTTGTACTTATAGAAGCCCTCGCCTGCGTTGATGCCAAGCTTGCCCGCGTCGATATAAGACTTGAGCATCGCGGCGATCTTGCCGGGGAGCGTGTTCGGGTCCTTCGCCTCGGGACGCATGGACACAATGTTGTACGCCGTGGTCAGACCTACCTTGTCCAGAATCTTGAACGGGCCTGCGGGCGCGCCGGTCGCGATCTCCCAGCAGCGGTCGATGTCCTCGACAGAGGCGACATCGGTCGCAAGCAGCATCTGCGCGGCGTTGAGCAGCGGCACAAGCAGCGTGTTCAGAATGTACGCGGGCTGTTCCTTTTTGAGGCGCAGCGGTACCATGCCGATCGCCTCGGCAAATTCCGCGACCTCCTCGTAATACTTGGGATCGGTGCCGGGATGGCCCATGACCTCGCCCGTGTTGAACCGCCAAATCTCATTGGCAAAGTGCAGCGCAAGGTACTTTTCGGGACGCCCGGTGTACTGTGCGAACGTCGAGGGCAGCATCGTGGACGAGTTCGTCGCAATCACGGTCTTTTCCGGAAGGTATTTTTGCAGCTCGGTGTAGAACGCGATCTTCTCCTGCGGGTTCTCCGCGATCGATTCGATCACAAGGTCGCAGTCCTTCGCGGCTTCCTCATAGCTCGTCGTGAGCGTGAGGTTGTTCGCCGCCTCGATAACCTTCGCCTTCAGCGCTTCGATCTCCTCGTCGGTCAGCGGCTTTTTGTCGGTCAAACCGTCGGCATAGGCCAACGGGTTCGTCTTCATGGCCTCGAGCGTGGCCAAATAGATGCCCTTCAAACGGGCAAGCTTCGGCTCGGTACGGCCGATCGAGCCTTCGCTGCGGAGCCAAACGGTGGTCTTAAAGCCCTTAAATGCGGTTTGGAACGCGATCTGGCTGCCCAGCACGCCGCCGCCTGCAACGGTAATGTTCTTATAGTTCATAGAGTATTCCTTTCCGAGGGTTGTCTTCCTCTTATGATAGTCCCAGTATACCATGCCCGTTCCGACGCTGCAAATGGTCATTTTCACATATCGGTATTATCTTTATCGATATATGATGGATCGAAGCGATACAGACCTTGGCGAAAGGCCGTATCGTTTTTTTGAAAAGCGGCGCGAACCGCTTTTCGGAAAATCAGTCGTGCAAGGGCAGCGTTTTTTCCACGGTGCCGTCGAGACGTTTCCAATAAAGCGTCTCGTTTTCGAGCGTCATATAGCCGCGGAAGCCATCGTGCGGGAACGTGGGCGAGCCGGGGTTGCAGTAGGTCACGTCGCCGCAGGGCTCGCACTTCATCAGGTGCGTATGCCCGTGCAGCAGGATATCGCCCTTATGCAGCGGGGGCAGATTTTGGGTGTTATAGATATGACCGTGCGTGGCGAAGATCAGCCGCTTTCCGACGGGCAGCAGCGCATAGTCCGCCATCATCGGGAAATGCAGGATCATCTGATCCACTTCGCTGTCGCAGTTGCCGCGCACGCAGAGGATATCCGCGCTCCGGTCGTTCAGCATCGCGGCAAGCGCCATCGGGTCGTACCCTTCCGAAAGGCCGTTGCGCGGGCCGTGGTTGAGAATATCGCCGAGCAGCAGCAGCCGGTCGGCTTCTTCACGGTCAAAGGCGTCCAAGACAGCTTTTCCGTACAGGGCCGAACCGTGCAGGTCCGACGCGATCATCCATTTCATCCGATTCCGCTCCTTTGCTTTCCGACGGCATTATATCACAGCCGCGGCAAAGAGGGAATACCCGAATCGGTTTTTTTCGGGATTTTTCCATTCTGCGGGACGGCCGTTTACCGTTTCTGCGGAAGAAAAGCGCAGCCTCCGCGAAAAAAGGAGACTGCGCTTTCGGGTCACATCAAGGGTTCGATGCTGTTGAGGCTGTATTCAAGCTCGTCAAAGCCGCCCTGGCTGATGCCGTAGACAATGAGGCCGCCGATCAAGAATATATAGATCGCCCAGAAAATCGTCATCACGATGGACAGCGCAAGACCGATGTTGGAAATGATGCGGGCCGCCTTGAGCTTGCCGCCGACAGCGCCGGCCTGCGTCGCCTTCTTGACCTTGCCCTTGGCAATCGCGCTGACGATGATGCCCGGCAGACCGAGCTCCGACAGCGCGGCGCCGACGATCGAGAGCGTCAAAGCGCTCTTGCAAAGGCTCTCCTGCTCGGGCGTATTGCCGACCTTTACGGGTTCGGTATAGACCGGCTGAGCCGCGACAGGCGCAGCGACTTCCACGCGCGCGCCGCAGTTTTCACAGAACTTGGCGCCGTCCTGCAGCTCCGTACCGCAATTTTGACATACTGCCATATTTGTATCCTCCAAAGGAATGGTGCGGGAAATCGGTTTCGGTTTCTCGTTCTTTTCCAGTATAACAGAATCCCCCGCCTTTCGCAAGAGGGCGAGGGAAGATTTCGGTCATGCTTTTGGGATGTTCTTCTTTTTCTTTCATGGGAAAGAAAAAGAGAAAACCAAGAAAAAGAAAGCAGGGATTTTTCAATTGGACAATACTATTGCAATCGACATTTGAAAAGGCGTTCCCGCGGGAACGCCTTGTA
>CAMHJE010000052.1:0-15177 GCA_946185305.1 uncultured Clostridia bacterium
GATGAACGAAAAAGCCGCGGCGCTCGGGCTTGTGAACACGCATTTTCAGAACCCGAACGGTCTGCATGCGCCGGAGCATTACACGACCGCGCGGGAGCTTGCCCTGCTTTCGGCGGCCGCGATGCAAAACGAAACATTCCGCACCATCGTCGGCACGACCTACCGCGTATGCGAGGGCTGTTCCTCTACGCGCTCGTTTCGGAACAAAAACAGGTTTTTGACCGAGTATCCCGGCTGCAACGGCGTCAAAACCGGTTACACCAAGGCCGCGGGCAAATGCCTTTCGTTTGCCGCGAGCCGCGACGGGATGCAGCTTGTCGGCACGGTATTGAACGCGCCGAAGATGTGGGACGACGCAAGGGCGATACTCGATTTCGGGTTTTCGAATTATGAAAGTCACCTAATTAGATCGGCTTCCGAAATTTTTACCGTTTCCGTGCGCGGCGGGGAAAAATCGTCCTTGCCCGCGGGGCTGAAATGCGATATACTGTACCCGATGCGAAGCGACGGTGCAGAGGCCGTTTCGGTGTCCGTGTCGCTGAAGGAAAGCGTGCAGGCGCCGGTCGCGGCGGGCGATACGCTCGGTACGGTGCGCGTCACCGTGAACGGCGAAGCGGTTGCCGAAGCGCCGATCCTTGCACGAGAAAGTGTGAATCGACGCGGATTCGGCTTTGCTATGCGAAAGCTGATCGGAGACTGGACAGGACGCTGACAGGCGCGGCGGAGAACAGGAGGGGCAAATGGTACGGTTACAGAAATACATGGCGGATTGCGGCGTGGCGTCGCGACGCGCCTGCGAAACGATCATCACGGAGCGAGCAGCTGATCGAGGACGGCAAGGTCACGGTCAACGGGCGGCCTGCCGCCATCGGACAATCGGTGGACGAAACGAAGGACATCGTCGCCGTGAACGGCAAGGTCATCAAGCCGCAGAAGCGGCATGTCGTGATCATGCTGTATAAGCCGCGCGGCGTCGTCAGCACATCCGAGGACGAACGCGGCAGGAAAACCGTGCAGGAATTTGTCAAGAACCTCCCCTACCGGCTCTATAACGTCGGGCGGCTCGACCTCAATTCCGAAGGGCTTCTGCTGCTGACCAATGACGGCGATCTGGCGAACCGGCTGATGCACCCGCGTTACGGCGTCACCAAGACCTACCGCGTGGTCTGCGACGGCACGCTGTCCGCCTCCGAGATCGCCGCGCTCACCAACGGCGTCGAGCTGGACGACGGTCTGACCGCCCCGGCAAAGGTCACGAACATTCGCCGCTCCACGACCGGCGGCACCGCATTTTCGATTACGATTCACGAAGGCCGCAACCGGCAGATTCGCCGGATGCTCGAAGCCGTGGGGCATAAAACGCTGCGCCTTAAGCGCGAAGCCTACGGCCCCTTGCAGCTCGGCTCGATGCGCCCCGGCGAATGGCGGTACTTAAGCGAAAGCGAGCTCGGCGCGCTGAAGGAGCAGATCAAGGAAAGCTGAACAGCTTCACAGACTGTATAGAGCAAAACAACCCGGCGGGACAGCCCGTCGGGTTTTGTCGTCTATTGTATTCGGTTTATTCCCACATCGGCGGGTTTGTATAGAACGTCTCGCCGGTGACCTTGTTGCGGTAGAGCGCGTCTGCCATCCACGTTCCGGCAAGAATCGGTTCCCGCATCGAATCGCTGCTGAAGTAGTATTCGATATACTGGAGCACACCGCTTGCAAAGCCGAGCTCATACATTGTGCCGTCGTTCAGCTCGATATCCACATTTGCATAATAGTAATCGTAAAGCGCGCCCACCGAAACCTCTTTGACCTGTCCACGCTCCTGCCCGCGGGCAAGAGCGTTGATCCACGGTGCTATCTTTTCGGTCACGTAGTCATCATATGCTTTATCGATGGCGTCGGTAAACTTAGGATTGTGCCATTTATCATCGAGCGGCATGACCTGCTCCGGCAGGGTGTCGTCGTCAAGTGGACTTAGGTACATACTCTTAGCCGAAATGACTAACCCGCTTTCCGCGGAAATCTGCATCATCCCGCCGCTTGCCAACGTGACCTGCCAGTAATCCTCGCGGTCGCCGGTCTCGTCGAGATACAGCGTCGCCGTGAATGCGTCCTCGCCCGGCCATTCGCCCGAGGCCTGCCGATAGAGCTGTTCGAGCAGCGCAAACAGCTGCTTGCGCGTCATGGCGTCCGGATGCTTTTTCAAAAGTTCGGCTTCTTCTCCTTTTACAAACGACGGCTCGCCGTACACCTTTTCCACGTATGCCGCGTGCGATTGCAGATCGGCCACCGTATACACAAGCTCCTCCAGGCAAGCGACGTTTTCATAGACGCGCACCGAAGCAACCGCATTTGCGACGATGCTGAGCCCAACCACCGGTCCCTCGTTTGTGTACAGTGCCATGGTCGGCCATCCCCCATCAACAAGCTGCATCGTCCAGCCGAATACATCTATGATGTCCTTTGCCGTCTGCTCCGTTGCCGTAACGCTCGGAATCCGTTTGCCGTCCGTGCGCGCCGTGTCGATGTTGATCAGCTGCAGCGTTTCCCGATCCATCGAAACGATCGTTTCGAGATCGCTGTCGGCTACCCGGATATAGTCCTTCCGATAACCTTTCGGGTCGGTCCATACGGTCACGGTCACGTCGGGCTTCATCGAAAAGCCGAAAAGCTTTTGCATCCAGTCGTTGGCGGCGGCAATCGCGCCGTCATATGCCGCGCCGCCGGTCAGCGGCGTGCTCACCCATCCCATATAGGGCTCATGCCATCGTCCGTTGATGGAGGGAATCACGCCCTTATCCATATCGAAACGACGAGATTCCGCCTCCGCCCATGCAAGCACGCTGTGCTCCGCGGTCACGGCGTCCGCCGCATGCACGGGCCCTTCCCCCGGCACGGGCGTGGGCGTCGGGACGGGCTCCCCCGGAAGCGGCGTACCTTCATCCTTGTCTCTGAAAGCCTGCGCCGCCGCCACGGTTTGTATGGTTCTTGTGCCTGCGGTCGGCATAACGGCGCAGGCAATCGCCGTCACGCTCAAAACTGCTGCCGCAAGCGTGAGCAGCAGGCTGATCCACAGCGGTCTGTGGGCTGTCCATATACGTTTCATATCCATACCTCCTTTGTTCTGTTGCGGCTCCATTGTACGAAAAAGTTTGTAACGAAGTCATCACAGAGTTGTATCGGAGTTGTAAATCGTTACCGTCGCCGTCGTTCCCTGTCCGGACGCGGACGTATAGCGCAGCAAGCCGCCATGCAACGCGGCGATCTCATGGCACAGCGGCACGCCGAGCCCGCTTTGGATGCCGCTCGGTCGCTCGGTATGCGCCGGATCGTTGACGTAAGCGAGCATCGTTTCATCCATGCCCGAACCGGTATCGGTCACGGACAGCATCTTCGGCGACAAGCGCACCGTCACCGTTCCGCCCGCCTTGACCGCGTTGCCGATCAGATTGTCGAGCAGGCTGTACAGCAGCGTCGGGTCACCGTAGAGCGCGTCGCCCTCGGTTTCGATCACAATGCCCGGCCACGCCATCGACAGCCGTTCGCGCAGAGCGCTCATGCGGATGCGTGTTTTTTCGATGCGCTCCCGGTCGTGCAGGATCAGCAGGTGCTGAATGATCGCCTGCATCCGGTCACATTCCTCCACAATATACGATGCGGCGTTGTACCGCTGCTCGTCGGTCAATACCGCGATTTTCAGCAGTTCGCCGTAGCCGCGCACGACCGTCACCGGCGTGCGCAGTTCGTGCGACAGGCGCGACAGCGGCAGATTCACGCGCAGCATCATCGCATACAGAACGGCGTTTACGCCCGCCGAGAGCAGAAAGCACAGCCCCGCCGCGAGCAGCAGGCCGCGCTGCGCCGTTTGTGCCTGTGCCGTCACGTCCTTGCAATAGGTCATCGTGAAGCCCTCCGGGAACGCCTCGCCGATGCTGATGCAGATGCGTCCGGCCTCGGCCTCCCAGCGCAGTTCGCCGGTCTGCACCTTGGGTGGGTACGGCAGCAGATCGACATAGACCGTCCCGCCGTTTACCAGCCGCAAATAGACGCCGGATTGCTTATACTGGTTTGCAATGCCGCGCAAGACGGCGTCGATGCGTTCGTCCTCATGCAGCACCATGCTGTCGAGCGCACCGGCGATGGCTTTTTCCTCGCTGACGGCGCTTTCGGTCAGGCGCTGCATCGTGTTCCGCCCGGTCAGTGCGAGCAGCACCGCCGCGCATACAAACAGCACCGCGGTGAACAGCAGCGCGGTGAGCAGATAATTTTTCTGCCAGAGCTTCATGGTTCCCCGCCTTTGCCGCGATCCTCAAAGCGGTAGCCGCATTTATAGATCGTCTTGATCCGATTTTCGAGGCCGAGCTTTTTGCGCAGCCGCTGCACGTGCACATCGACCGTGCGCGTCTCTCCGAAAAACGACACACCCCACGCATCGTGCAAAATTCTTTGTCGGGAAACGGCAATGTTCCGGTTGCGGACGAGGATTTCGAGCAGTTGCATCTCCTGTGCGGTCAGCTCAACGGCTTCGCCGCCCTTGGTGACGGTGCGGCCGGAAAAGTCCATGAACAAATCGTCGATGGCATACGTCGTGTCGATCTTCTGCGTACGGCGCAGCACCGCCCCGACGCGGGCGAGCAGCTCCGGGATTTCGAACGGCTTCACCAGATAATCGTCCGCACCGAGCGCAAAGCCCTGCACCTTGTCGCGCGTTTCGCCGAGCGCGGTCACGAAGATTGCCGGAACGGACTGCATGTTGCGATACAGCGAAAAGCCGTCCGTATCGGGCAGCATCACATCGAGCAGCAGCAGATCGAACGGACGCTCGTGGAACAGCTTTTCCGCCGCCGCGCCCGTGTGCGCCGTGACCGTTTCGTGTCCCACCATCGTGAGGTTCAGCGCGATCAGCTCCGCAATCGCTTTTTCATCTTCCACAATTAAAATCTTTGCCATAACAGGAGTATATCATAGAAGTTGTAACGGAGTTGTAAACATCCATCGTTTTGTACCCCATATACAAAAATACCCGCCGAGCGGCGGGGTGATGGGATGCAGTATATTTTTTATACCGTTCTTGCCGGAATGTACTGGTTCAGGATGGCAAGGCAGATGCCGACCAGCAGGTTCACGCCCGACGGGGCGGTGCTTCTGGCGACAAGACCGGCATCCGCGCGGATCGCGCTGTACGGCGCATCGGAGAAGAGCCGCTGTAAAAGGCGGAACACGTCCTCGTTGACAAGTCCTTCCCCGGCCTGCAGCAGCAGCGCGGCGGAAAACTCGGTCGTATGCGCAGCGGCAGCGCCCGCGATCTCCCGCGTTAAGATGCGCACCCGGTCGCGGTTGCGGCCGAGGGCCATCGACAGCGCGGCGTAGCCCGCAAAGTAGCCCTCCAAAAGGTCGTCGGAATCCGGCGTGGCGCCGTTGCCGAAGCCCGCCAAAAGTTCGCCCGCTTCACGGCAGGCGGCAAGCTCCTGTTCATAAACCGCTTCATGCAGCTTGGGCAGATTCCTTGCCACGGCTTCGACGGACGGATCGACGGCGCTGCCCGTCAGCAGGGCGACAAGCGGGTTCGTGCCCTTTCCCTCCTCGATCACGCGGATCACATGGCGCACGCGATTGCCGAGGTCGAGTGGCAGAAACAGCGAGCGCATCACATCAAAGGACAGCTCGATATCGGTCGCCTGCGAAACGTCGATAGAGAATTCACTTTCGGCAAACTCTATGCGCTCGTCAGCGAGCGTCACAGCCTGTCCCTCGAACAGATCGGTTTCGGTGAACGGCTTTGTCTCGTTGATGATCAGCGAAAACGGCTGCAGGCAGCCGGTGTTGGACAGCACGGAAATCACACCGACGTTCGTTTCCAAGCGAAGCGCGGTCGGCGTGACGGCCAATATGCTGCCCCGATACGACCCCATGCGCAGATAGGCATGGAGCCGCTTGCAGATTTTTCGTGCGTATTCGGTCATGCAAGTACAAGAAAGAGGGAACGTGCGGCGTTCCCTCTTTAGAATTTCGGATTACTCGTCCTTATCTTCTTCCTCGTCGGAGAGCTTTTCGGGAATGCGCAGGTCGATCGGCTCGTTGCAGTTCGGGCAGATCAGACCGTCCGGCGAGTCGAGCATGTCCTCATCGAAGTAGATCGTTTCGCCGCAGTTCGGGCAAACGACCTCGTAGAAATCGTCTTCGAGGTCTTCGGGATCGAACTCGTCGTCCTCGTCCTCTTCGTCGTCCTCGTCTTCGTCGTCGAACAGCATTTCATCGTACTCATCAAGGTTCTCAAAGATTTCATCGACGCTGTCCTCGAGATCGTCAAGGATATCCTCGTGATCGGAGATCTCCTCCGCGATCACGTCGAGGGTGTCCACGATGGCGGTAAACAGCTTGGCATACTTATCGTCCTTGATATTCATGCCGTCCATCAAACCGTCCAAGTATGCAACCTTTTCAGAGATTCTGCTCATTTCCTGCCTCCTTTGATGCTTGATAGTCTTACAGTCTCGACATATATTCGCCGGTTCTCGTATCGACGCGGATCACATCGCCCTCGTTGCAGAACAGCGGGACAGCGATCTCCAGGCCGGTTTCGAGCGTAGCGGGCTTGGTCGTGCCGGTGGCGGTGTCGCCCTTGAAGCCGGGCTCGGTGTGCGTGATCGTCAGCTCGACGAAGTTCGGCGCTTCGACGGAGAACGGGCTGCCCTTATAGAAGCGGATCTTGACGCCGTCGTTCTCTTTGATGTACTGGATCGCGTCCTCGACCTGATCGAAGTTCAGCGGGATCTGGTCGTAGGTATCGACATCCATGAAGTAGTACAGCTCACCGTCGGTATACAGATACTGCATATCCTTGGTCTCGATGTGCGCGAGCGGGTACTTGTCCGTCGGGCTGAAGGTGCGCTCCAGAACCGCGCCGGTCATGACGTTCTTCAGACGGGTACGGACGAACGCCGCGCCCTTGCCGGGCTTGACATGCTGAAAGTCTGCAATCGACCAAACGTTGCCGTCGATCTCCACCGTGACGCCCTTGCGGAAGTCGCCTGCCATAATCATAAGTAAAGTCCTCCAATATATAGTATGGTTGTTTAATAAAAGCCTGAATCAGTCGATATACTGCAGTTCCTTGGTGGAAGCGCAGAAATCGAGCTTGCCGTCCTTGGTGACGACGCAGCAGTCCTCGATGCGAACGCCGAGGCGTCCTTCGATGTAGATGCCCGGTTCGACCGTGATCGTCATGCCCTCCTCCAGGACCGTCTCGCAGGTCTGGGCGGCGCGCGGCGCTTCGTGGATCAGAAGCCCGAAGCCGTGGCCGAGAGAGTGACCGAAGCAGTCGCCGTAGCCCTGCTCCTTGATATAATCGCGCGCGATGGAGTCGAGCGCATGCCCCGTGATGCCGGGGCGAACCGCGTCCAAAGCCTTGGCCTGCGCGGTGCGGACGATGTTGTAAATCTTCTTGGCGAAATCATCCACCTCACCGACGGCAAAGGTACGCGTCATGTCGGAATGGTAGCCGTTATAGAGACAGCCGTAGTCGAGCACGACCAGATCGCCCTTTTGCAGTTTTCTTTCGCCGGGGACCGCGTGGCACATTGCGCCGTTCGGGCCGGAGCCAACGATCGTATCAAACGAGGGGCCCTCGCTGCCGAGACATGCGCCGATATAATCGAGCTCGGCGGCAACGCGCTTTTCGGTCATGCCGGAATGGATGCGCTTTAAGAGCTCTGTAAACGACTTGTCCGCCATGTCCTGCGCCTTTTGCAGAGAGGCGATCTCGTCCGGCGTTTTGATGATGCGAAGCTGCGAAAGCTCCTTGGCAAACGGCACGAAGGTCAGGTTGAACTTGGCATAATCCTGATAGCGGCTGTAGCTTACACAGTCGTCCTCGAAGCCGACGGTCTTGACGTTTTCATCATACAGCGCGGTCTTGACAAGTTCCAGCTGCTTGGCGCCGGAGGCCTCGATGATCTCGAACCGGTCGCCCGAACGGGCTTTGGCGTCGATGGTATAGCGGAAATCGGTGATGAGAAGGCTTCTCGTCTTGGTCACGACGACGAAGGCTTCATCACTGGCAAAGTCGGAGAAATAGCGGATCGCGGTGATTGAGTTCAAGATGACCGCGTCGATCCCGTTTTTCTCCATCACGGCACGAAGCCGATCAAGTCTGTTGTTCATTTGTTTACCTCGGTTCTTACCCAATAAGTAACCTTATTATAGAGCATTTCCTGTCGAATTGCAAGAGTGAGTTATGCAAGCGGCAGAAAATCAGTGTAAAGGTCTTACGGCTTCGGGGCGGTCTTCCCCTTTTCGTCGATATACAGGTCGTCAAGGCCGAGCGCGCGCGTGATCAAACGGTTGCCGCGCTCCTTCATGCGCTCCGTCAAAGCCTCCCGGCGCTCCAGCACCTGGTCGATCAACGCTTCTCGCCGTTCGCGCTTCTGTGCCTTGTGCGCTTCGGCGCGATCCTCCGCATCGTCCAGCAGCGCCGTCCGCTGCTCCGTCGCCAGTTCGTAATAGCCGCGCATCTTTTGCACGGCGTTGAACACGCTTCCGAGCCCGGCATAGAACCGGTCGTCCGCGCGGAACGGATGGAACTTCAATGCCTTTGTGTCGCGGATCACCTCACGGTAGCGCAGCACCGCATTGTCCACGCTCGTCTCCCATGACACATACAGCTCATCCATTGCGCGATCCCCTATGGCGTGCATGGCGTTCGGGTTATCCATGATCGACAGCAAAGCCTTTGCCATCGCGTCCGCATTTTCCTCAATTAGCAGGCCGTTTTGTCCGTCCGTGACGCCCTCCGCCGCACAACTGTTCGCAATCAGCACCGAGCCGAGGCCGGACGCCGCGGCTTCACGCACGACAAGGCCGTTCGTATCGAACGTGGACGGGAACAGGAACAGATCGGCCAGCGAATAAACGGCGCGCAGCTTTTCCCTGTCACGGATCGGGCCGGTGAACAGACATTCGTCTGCGATGCCAAGCTCCTTTGCGTAAGCCTGCATCTCCTCCGCATCCGCGCCGCCGCCGACAAACAGCATTTTGAAGTGTTTGCCATCGGTCTTTAGGACACGCAGCGCGTCGAGCGTGATGCGGATTCCCTTATACCACATCAGCCGCCCGACGAACAGGAACGTCGGCACATTCGCGTCGAGGCCGTATTCCGTGCGCAGGGCATCCACAGCCTCCACGGAAGCGCGGCCCTTCGGTACGTCCACGCCGTTCTCCATCACCGTATATTCGCCCTTGTAGCCAAGCGAACGCAGGTTTTCGCCCGCGCCGCGGCTGACGACCCACACGTCGTCGCAGGATTCGATATTCCGAACGAGCGCATGGATCGCGGCCTCCTGCAGGAGCTTTTGGGAGATCGCATTGCGGATGTCGATGTCAAACTTCGTATGGTACGTGAACACCATCGGAATGTTCATTGTTTCCCGCAGCGCCCGGCCGAGCATGACCGCCGTGACCGGACAATGCGCGTGCAGAATGTGCAGCGGCTCCTTGAAGATCGTGTCGATGGCCTTGGGATCGAGCGGGTTGCCCGCGCGGTAACCGACCCAATCTGTCACGTCGATGCTTTGATACCGCACGACACGATACGGAAACCGGTCGTCCGGCGCATCGGGATAGTACGGCGCGGCAACGAGCGCCTTGCCGTATTTTTGCGTAATCACGTCCGCATAATTCATCACGGCGTTGGCGACGCCGTCGATCTGCGGCGGGAAGGAATCGTTCATCAAACCGACATACAGCGGATCCTGCATAGGTTCTCCTTTCGAGCGGGAATCAGCTTTTGGCAGCCTGCGCTTTGCCGCCCGCTTTCCCGTTTTGTTCATCATACCATTGTGCGGCGGCGCTGTCAATTTTTCCGAAGCGCGAAGAAAAAGGAACCTTGCGGATTTTGCCCGAAAGGTTCCTTTGCTGTACGAAAAGCCGACCGTTACCGCTGTCCCTTGTCGTAGGGAATGCCCTCGGCCTTCGGCGCGCGGGACTTCTTGGACGTAAGGACGAGCACGATCATTGTAATGATGTACGGCAGCATGGGCCACAGATAGGTGCTGGTACCCTCGATGCCCTTGAACTGCGGCAGGAACGGGATGCTCGAAGCATACGCGCCGATCACCTTGAACAAGGCGAAGAACAGCGCCGCACCGAGGATTGACAGCGGTTTCCAGTTACCGAAGATCATAACGGCGAGTGCGAGGAAGCCGTAGCCCGCCACGCTCGACTGGAAGCCTGCGCCCGCAGCCAACGTGAACGCAAGGCCGCCGATGCCGCCGATGAAGCCGGAAATCAGCACGCCCGCGTACCGCATCCGATACACGTTGATGCCGACCGAGTCCGCCGCCTGCGGATGCTCGCCGCACGCGCGAAGACGAAGACCGAACTTGGTCTTGTACAGCAGGATCGTCGCAACGATAAAGATCACGATCGCCACCACCGTGGTCAAGTACATATCCTTGAACAGCAGCGTCTGGAAGAACGTATCCTGCTTGGCGACGCCGAGCGTTTCCTGTGTGATGCGCGCCCAGTTCGGAATCAAAATCGTCGTCTGCCCTTGGCCCTGCACGACCCACGTGAGCACGATGGCAAGCGCCGGTGCCAACATATTCAGCGCGGTGCCGCCGATGGTCTGATCGGCCTTGAGGTTGATCGAGGCGAACGCGAGCAGCAGCGAGAATACAACGCCCGAAACGCCCGCGATCAGGATCGAAAGCAGCATGGCAAGCTGACCGCCCATGGCGCCCGCCGTCACCGCCGCATCGAGCCAGCGCATCGCAAGACAGCCCATGAGCGCGCCGATGACCATGATGCCCTCAAGAGCGATATTGATAATGCCGCTGCGTTCGGAGAACATACCGCCGAGCGCGACGAGCAGCAGCGGAACCGTGAACAATACGGTGGAACTGATAATATCCGCAATGATTTTTGCCGCGTCGCTCATTTCTGCACAGCCCCCTTCTTTGCCTTTTTCTTCATCAGGTTGGTAATGATCATCTTCGTCATCAGCGCGAAGGCCGACAGATAAATGATCACGGCAATGATAATGTCGATCATTTCCTTGGCAAACACCGGCTGCAGCGATTCGCCGCCCACCTGAATGTAGGAAATGAACAGGGCGCTGAAGATACAGCCGACCGGGTTCGATGTGGCGAGCAGCGCGACCGAAATGCCGTTGAAGCCCATTGCCGGGAGTGTCTTAATGATGTTGTACTCGGCAACGCCGGACAGGTAATACAACCCGCCGGACACGCCCGCCATAGCGCCCGCAATCACCATCGACAGCACGATATTCCGCTTGGCGGAGATGCCGGCGTAGATAGAAGCGTTCCGGTTATAGCCGCAGGCCTTGAGCTCGTAACCGAACGTCGTGCGGTTCAGCACGACCCACAGCACGATGGCAAACAGGATGGCAATGAAAATGCCGATATTCATGTAGTTGGAGTTCAGAAGCTCGTCCAATCCCATCTTCGGGATGATCGCGCCGGGGTTCGCAGCCTTCAGGGCCACGGTACGATCCTTCAAGGGCGACGGCGTCCACGCGATCGGCAGCATGACGAGCTTGCCCGCCACGTTCTTCATGTTCATGAACGCGAGGTTGACCGAGAACAGCGCGATCCAGTTGAACATGATCGCGGTGATGACCTCGTTGACGTTGAACAGTGCCTTGAACAAGCCCGGGAACATGCCCCACACCGCGCCTGCGATCATAGCGGCGATCAGGCAGATCCACCACGGCATTTGAAACGCGATGGCGCAGGTCAGCGCCGCAAACGCGCCGACCGTATACTGGCCGGATGCACCGATGTTGAACAAACCGGTCTTAAACGCAAACGCCACGGCAAGACCCGTCATGACAAGCGGTGCCGCCTGATACAGCACCTTGGCGATCTTGGCAAGCGGATCGACATTGCCGGAGGAAATGCCGAGCGTCATCATTTCCACGAACTTTGTTCCGGCCTGTCCCGGGTTCACCAGCATCAGCAGAATGAAGCCGAACAGCAAGCCGACAAGGATCGAAACAATGGAGGAAAGAACCGATACTAAGCCTTTTTTCATGCGTCCTTCACCTCCCCGCCCACTTCGCGGTACATATTCTTGGCACCCGCCATGTACAGGCCCAGCTCCTCGACCGTCGTTTTCTTCGGGTCGAATTCGCCGACGATCTCACCCTCATACATGACAAGGATGCGATCCGGCACGCTCATCACCTCGTCCAGTTCGAGCGAGACAAGCAAGACGGCCTTGCCCGCGTCGCGCTCGGCAACAAGCTGCTTATGGATGTATTCAATCGCGCCGACATCGAGGCCGCGCGTCGGCTGTACTGCGACGAGCAGTTCGGGGTTTTTGTCGATCTCGCGTGCAACGATGGCCTTTTGCTGATTGCCGCCGGACATTGAACGCGCTATCGTGATCGGGCCTTGGCCGGATCGGATATCGTACTGGTCGATCAGCTTTTCCGCATACTTGCGCACGGCGTCGCTCTTGATGAACCCGGCCTTTTGGAAAGCAGGCTGCCAATACCGCTGCAGCACAAGGTTCTGCTCCAAGGTGTAATCGAGCACCAGACCGTGCTTGTGGCGATCCTCCGGAATATGGCTCATGCCGTCCTTGCTGCGCTGCCGGATGCTTTCCTTTGTAATATCCTTACCGCACAGCGTAATCTTGCCGTCGGACATTTTATCGAGACCGGTCAAGGCATAGACGAACTGCGTCTGCCCGTTGCCCTCGATGCCCGCAAGGCACACGATCTCACCCGCATGGACCTGGAAGCTCACGTCCTTGACGGCGTTGTTCTTATGTACCTTGGACGGCACTGTGACATGCTGCACATCGAGCACAACCTCGCCGGGCTTGGCTTCGTCCTTCTGCACCTCCAGCTGCACCGGACGGCCGACCATCATGCGGGAAAGCTCCTCCTTGGTCGTGTCCTTCGTCTCGACGGTGCCGATATACTTGCCCTTGCGGAGAACGGTCACGCGGTCCGCGACCGCCATGATTTCGTTCAGCTTATGCGTGATGAACAGGATCGACTTGCCCTCGGCCTTGAACGAACGCATGATCTCCATGAGCTCGTCGATCTCCTGCGGCGTCAATACCGCCGTCGGCTCGTCGAAAATTAAAATTTCATTGTCGCGGTACAGCATCTTCAAAATCTCGACACGCTGCTGCTGACCGACGGAAATATCCTCGATCAACGCGTCGGGATCGACCTGCAGGCCGTACTTCTCGCTCAGAGCGACGACCTTTTTGCGCGCCTCGGCCTTTTGCAGAAAGCCCATTTTGTTCGGCTCCGCACCGAGGATAATGTTCTCCAGAACGGTGAAAATTTCCACCAGCTTGAAGTGCTGATGCACCATACCGATGTGCAGCGCGTTCGCGTCGTTCGGGTTGTTGATCTTCACGACCTCGCCGTTCTTTTTGATCACGCCGGCTTCCGGCTGATACAAGCCAAACAGAACACTCATCAGCGTGGACTTGCCCGCGCCGTTTTCGCCGAGCAGCGCATGGATCTCGCCATGCTTCAGCTGCAGCGTGATGTTGTCGTTTGCCTTGATGCCGGGGAATTCCTTCGTGATGTTCAACATTTCAATAACGTATTCGCTCATCCCGCATCCCCTTTTGTGGTCCGTATTCGGAAAGGGGATAGGCTGTTTTGCCGCCTATCCCCCGTATGCCGCCTAAATGGCGTGTTTGTTATGCGTTGTAATCGACAGAGATCGCAACGGTCGGTTCAACGTCGGTCGCGTTGGAAATCGTGACTTCGCCGTTCTTTACCTTCTCGAACAGAGCATTGTACTCGTCAACGGTGAAGGTCTTCAGTCTCCAGGACGTATCCGCAGTCGGCAGACCGACGCAGCCTTCCGCCGCACCGAGGTTCGCGGTCTTGCCCGCGTATTCGTCGTTCCACTTGCCGTTGTTCGCTTCGAGGCTCTCAAGAGCGAGCTTGACGGAATTGCCGAGGCCCTTCATCGCAGAGGTGATGATCGTCTCGGAAACATAGTACTGGTCCGTATCGACGCCGATAGTCTTGCCGTTGGCCGCTTCCGCCGCCGCAACTGCGCTCAGATAGATACCGCCGCCGCAGGAGAACACGACTTCAACACCATCGGTGTACCAGCCGGCCATCTTGGTCTTGATATCATCGTTGGGAGAGAAGCCGCCGCAGTACCAGTAGTTGATGGAAACCTGATCTGCGATACCGAGCTCGACAGCCGCATCATTCGCGCCCTGTACGAAGCCGTAGCCATAACGGATAACGGCCGGAACCGCCATGCCGCCGAGGAAGCCGAGCTTCTTGTAGCCGTCCTTGACCGCCGCGTAACCCGCGAGGTAACCGGCCTGCTCTTCCTTATAAAGGATGCAGTGGACGTTGGAAGCGGTCTTGTAGTTGTAGTCCGCATCGTGCGGCTCGCCGTCGATCAGCATGAACTGTACTTCGGGATAATCATCCTGCACCGCAAACAGAGCTTCTTCAAACAGATAGCCCGGGCAGACGATAACGTTCGCGCCGTTCGCAATAGCGGTCTTGATGGTCTCAACGCGCGCTTCGGTGGAGTCCTCGGACGGACGATAGTAGTTGTAGCCTTCGCCCTGCTTAATGCCCTTGGTCTCGGCATAAGCAACAACGCCTTCCCAAGTGCCCTGGTTGAAGGACTGGTCGTCAATGTTGCCGACGTCGGTGACAAGCGCGATGTTCATGCCGCCCTCGGCCTTCGTTTCGGTCGCAGCCGGCTTGTTGTTCGTTGCTTCCGTCTTGGTTTCGTTGGTGGTCGCCGGGGTGTTGGCTGCCGGAGAAGCCGTGCAGGCAACGAGGCCGAGAACCATCGTCAATGCCATCAAGATAGCAATGAGTTTCTTCATACTTTGTTTTCCTCCTGTATATTTTTCTTCGATGAAGAAATGTCGCACCTTTGTGCCTTATCATTATAACAGACTTGCCGCAAAAAGAAAAGAGGAATATGAACAAATCATGAATGAATTTATAGAAATCTTTATCAAAATGAACCGTATGTCGATTCTTTTGGTAACATTATGCTGATTTTTGATTTACAATTTCTTCCGAGTGAACGATCAATGTAGAAATAAAAAGGACACTCTATGTGCATCGGTAAGCGTACAAAAAAGCGACATCCTTTAAGGATGTCGCTTTGGATCCCGGCAGCTGCCTATCTTCCCGGGCCGTCTCCAGCC
>CAMHJE010000053.1:0-14720 GCA_946185305.1 uncultured Clostridia bacterium
AACCGGACGCAGCGCATCTGTATCTGTTACCGGTTTGTCGGGTATCTCGAAGTGCCGGTTTCGGACGATGTGCTGCTCGCGCTCGATATGCGCCGTGGCGTTCGCGTGAACTACACCTCAAAAGCGGTATAACGCGATCCCTTCCGAATTGCCGGCACTCCTTCTCGGAAGGTAAAAAGAAATCGAGTGGTGATAACTCAAATCCGTTATCACCACTCGACATGGTGCCGGTGGTGGGACTCGAACCCACACGGATGATAAGTCCAACGGATTTTGAGTCCGTCACGTCTGCCAATTCCATCACACCGGCATGCGGCCTGCCAAGGCAAACCGTACCCTATATTTATAGCATATCCGCGGCAAAATTGCAAGGCTTTTCTGTTTGGGATTTGCAAATTGAACGTTGGAGAATTGCAAAGGGAGCAGGCCGAGCTTTAACCGGGACGATGCGATGCGCTGACGCGGAACCCTGCGAGGCGGCAAGAACAGCGATCGGTTTTTTATAGGACGACACGCAGGCGGGCGTCTTTTTGCGGGCTTTTAGCATACTATTCGCGCGGGACGGTTTCAGCAGCTGGCGTCCTTCTCATGCGCGCTCGGCAGATCTTTCATGCACGGGGTGATTTTCGTCAGCGGGCGGCGCTTTGCCTTGCATTTTGCCGACGGATAGGGTACACTGTCTTTAGGAAAAGCTATGCCGTTTCGGCTTGCGAAACAGAACCGCTGCGGCGGGCTGAAAGCAATTTGAGGTGATGCCATGCGAACGCAATATGTTTGTCCGACCTGTTTGGTCACGCTCAGCGAGAGGCAGAAGGAATGTCCGAACTGTCACACGCCGAACCCGTGCTACGACCCTGCGGCCAAGCGCGAGCCGCCGCGGTGCGCGGGGTGCGGGGCGGTTTTGCGCGCCGATCAGCAGTATTGTACGCGATGCGGTTTGAAAAACCCGCGCTATTCGGAAAAGACTGCGGCGAAGGCAGTCGGGGCGACGGTCGGCAAATGCGCCTTCTGTGACAGCGATGTGCGCTCGGACGAGGCCGCTTGCCCGCATTGCGGCGCGCCGAATCCGAACTACGTGGTGCATCCGGAGGTCACGCGCGAGGGCAACGCTTCCACCGGCAAATGCCCTTACTGCGGCGGCACGCTGCGTTCCAATCAGCATTTCTGCCCGAGCTGCGGCTCCGAAAACCCGCATTACACCGAGGACACCGCCAACGTCATTGTGCATCCGCGTACCATCGACGAGCTGAAGGAATATTGCGCCGAGCGCGATATGCCGCTGCTGCGGATGCGCTTCTTCATCGGCGAGGACTATCACGGCCCGCGGGCGTTCGGCGTTTATAAGGACGGCAACGGCAAGTGCATCGTCTATAAAAACAAAGCCGACGGCTCCCGCACCGTGCGCTATGCCGGCCCGGACGAGGCGCATGCGGTGGACGAGATCTGGAAAAAACTGCTGGACGAATGCCGTAGCCGCGGCATCAACCCGGATCGCAGCCTGAACGGAGTCCCGACGGGGAACACATACGGCGCCGCGTCGCAGCCGTATCGCAGCATGCGCACCACAACGAGCCGCCGGACAAAGTCGAGCCGTTTCGGCAACACTGTGCGGATGATTCTGTTCATCCTTGCGATGCTGTTTGTGCTGCAGCTTATCATGGCCTCGATCTTTCGCCGCACGGGCAGTTCGTCCACGCTGCCGAACTCCGGCTCCGGCAGCGGCTATTCCTACGATTACGATTCCGGCAGCAGCTCCGGTTGGGATTGGGACGACTGGGATTCCGGGTCGAGCTGGGATTCGGACGACGACTGGGACTCCGGTTCAAGCTGGGACGATTGGGATTCCGGCGGGTCGGACTGGGATTCGGACTGGTAAGGAGAAACGATGGAACGATTGGATATTCTGGCGGTCGGAACGGCGCTCGTCGATTCGATCATTAAGGGCTTCGATCCGAAACCGGTGTCGGCGTCCGGATATCGCGCGGCCTCCGGCTCGCTCAACGCGGGCGGCGAAGCCGTGAACGAGGCGATTGCGGCGGCAAAGCTCGGTATGCAAACCGGGATTCTGTGCTCGCTCGGCGTCGATACGGCAGGGGATATGCTGATGGATGTGCTGCACCGCGGCGGCGTGGATACGTCGCGCGTGCTCCGGGATGAGGCGCACCCGACGCCTGTGACGACGATGTTCGTACACGACGACGGCACACGAAAGTCGATCACCAACGGTGCGCATCGGTACAATTTCCGGCCGGATCACCATTTGGATCGGCTGACAGGCGCGCGGGCGGTGATTTTAGGCTCGCTGTTTCGGGCGCCGTTCGACGATCCCGATGTGGTGCTGACCGTGGCAAAGACCGTAAAGGCCGAGGGTACTCTGCTTGTGGCCGATACAAAGCTGCCGAACTTCACGCTGCTGACGCTCGACGATCTGCGGGATGTGCTGCCGCTGATCGACTATATTACGCCGAACGAGGACGAGGCGAAGTTCTATACCGGTCAGACCGAACCGGAGGCGATGGCCGAGGTGTTCTTGGGGGCGGGCGTGAAAAACGTGATTCTCAAGCTCGGCGCCAAGGGCTGTTATTTTCGGAATAAAACCGAAAAATTCGCATTGCCTGCGCTGCCGATCCGTGCCGTGGATGCGACCGGCGCGGGGGATAACTTCGTGGCGGGCTTCACGGCGGCGCGGCTTTGGGGCAGCGATCACGAATCCGCGATGCGTTTTGCGAACGCCTGCGGCGCGATCTGCACGACAGCAGTCGGCGCAGGTACGGCGCTGCAAAACCGCGAACAGGTATCGGCGTTGTTGGCAAAGATGGGGTAGGCCATGGAGCTTGTGCGCAAACGCATCACGTTTTACGGCTGGGTGCAGGGCGTCGGGTTTCGCTATCGCGCGATGCATGCGGCCAATGCTGTCGGCGCAACGGGTCGTGTCCGCAATGAATACGACGGCTCGGTGACAATGGAGATTCAGGGCACGGAGGAACAGATCGACCGCGTGATCCTTGCCGTTGAGCGCGGCGCGTTCATCCGGATCGAAAACATGCGCGTGGAAACGCTGCCGGTCAAGGAAAGCGAATACGGCTTTTATGCGGAGTGAAGGGGCGTCATAATCCTGTTCAAAAACGGCAAGACTCTCGAGGGAAAAGTGCCTTGCACTTGTCAAGTAAAAGTAGACAGTTAAAAAGTAAAAATGTTAGAAGCCCGATTCGGTACGGTACTGGATCGGGCTTTTGTAGTCCAAAGCAGCGGCGAGCCGCTGCGATCTCGTTTCTATCGGGCACAACCTCTACAAATACTGCAACAAACTTCAAAAACAACAGATCGCAGCGCAGCCAAAGAAATCTTCCGATTCCTGGGGTAAGGGGCACTATACTCATCCGCACAAAACTTCCCTCGATTACATCGCTCGTTCTTTCGATTCGTAAATGCAGAGGAGCCGTTAAGTTCCTCTTTCGGATTTCTTAACGGCTCCTTTTAGTTTACTGATGCAATCATCGGGCGCTGTTTTCATACGAGGGCAGTCTTGCCTTGGCTTATGTACGCCGCCGCTGCTTCAAACACGGCTCATCGGTCGCAGTAGGCGAACACTCTGTCGTAAAAGTCCTTGGCTTCTTCAAAAGCGCCGTGGCCGAGCCCGCGATAGATGTACAGTTCGCTTTGGGCAATCCCGCCATGCAGTTCATGCGCGGCGTCGGTTCCGACGGTACGGTCGTTCTCTCCGGCAAGGATCAAGGTCGGGCATTGGATCTTCGGCAGCGCCGCCCGCGCGTCGAAGGACAGAATCGCTTCGGCGTTTCGCATGAATCGTTCATAGCTTGCCGGCTTTGTAATCCTTGCCAGCAGAGGGAAATACTTTCGGTTCTTCCGCAAGTACGCTTCCGAATACATCCGTTCGGCGGTATCGAGCATCAGGGCGGTATGATCCCCGCGCTTTGCCATGTCAATCCAATCCGTCACGACTCTTTGGACGGTGTCGTTTGCGTTCGGCGCCGTGACGGCAAGGATCAGCTTTGTCACCGCCTCCGGATGGTCGATCGCCATATACTGCGCGATCATGCCGCCTTGCGAAACGCCGAGCAGGTACGCCTGCTCGATGCCGAGCCTCTGCATGACCCAAACCTGATCGTTTGCCATGTCGCGGATCGAATACCCCTTCGGCATACGGTTTTTCCGGCTGAACAGGTAAACCGTATAGTCCCGCAGGTATTTTCGGTACGGCAGCGACAGCACCCATGCCTTGCCTTTTACCGTGGCCAAGCCGTCCGAAAGGCCCGGTAAAACCACCAGTTTTTTGTGACCGCTGCCGAAAGCCGCGTAGTACATTTCCGTATTTCCGACGGCGATACATCCGTTCTTTCGCATTGTTTTTCCTCCCCGGGGCAAAAAATCCGATAGGGATAGGTTCCCGTAAGCGCAGTCAGCGCCACGATGCCGCCGGGCCGATCATGAGCGTAACGTCGCCGTTGCCGAGCAGCGCCTTCATTTGCGCGGCGGTTTGATCCGTGATCCGGCCGAGCCGCGTATAGGCCCAGCTGTTCGAGCCGTAAAACACGACGATCTGATCCCCGGCATACAGCACGATATCGCCCGCCTGCGTCGTGGTCTGCTCGTCGGCACGTGGCAGGTCTGTGCCGAGACTGCCGACCTGCTCAAAGCCGCCGTACATTGACATGGAAATGACGAGCACGCCTTCCTCCATCATAAGCTCGCGCAAAGCGGCGACGGATTCGTTATCCTCCCATTCGACCGATACGACCGTATCGTTGATCCGTACCGTCATTTCCGTTTCCTCTTCAGATGCTTCTGCGAACGCTTCCGGGTCATACATCATGGTATTTTTCCTTTCACATGCCAGCTTGACCGCATGGGCCGGCATGATAAACGAGAGCACAAAGCCCTTGCTTTCGTCGAAGCCGTAGTTCAGCGGTTCTCCGTCCAAAAAGAACGTATAATCCGTGTCGGTGGCGATCAGATCATAGTAGAGCAGGACGCTTGCGCCTGCGGGGTAGGCGGGCTTTGCGTTTTCGAGATATTCTATATCCGTCCAGTATTCGACCGGATAGGTCGGCTCATTTACGGCGTTCTCCATCAGTCTGACCACCTCATTCCATCCGTTCTGCTGCAGCTCGGACAGCTCCATCAGCGAAGTCACCGTAAACGTGAAATACGGCTCGGTCACCTTCAGATGCGAGGTCACGTCCGGCATACGATACGGATCGCGCTCCGGATAATGGGCTGCGTGCTCCAGCCCTGCCGTCAGGATCGCATCCCCGATCTCGGTCAGCAGCGCTTCGTCGGCCTCCGCTTCCCAAACGACCGGCTCGGCGTCCGCATTTGCTTTGCGCTCTACGGTAAGCTGCACGCGGCTGCCGCGCTTGGCGGTCAAGCGGTACGTCCCGCCGGTGATGTGGTTTGTTTCCTCATACTCGATTTCGTCCACGACGACCTCATATACCATGCCCGGGCCGTCCATTGGCTCATAGACGTGCAGCAGGCGCAACAGAAGGATCATCGTCACGCCCGCGATGATAAGGACGCCGATTGTGATCAGCAATATGATCCACCATTTTTTCATACTTTATCCTCCGTGTTGGTCAAACGACATTCACCTCGTTTTTATCGCAGCGGCTCTACTGCCCTGCGCCGACGCCGATCAGAACGATCCCGACCAGAAGCATAGCGATCCCGATGAGCAGAAGGATCGTGTAGACCCTGTTGGAGCTGCGGACGGTTTGGCCTATCGGATCACAGCGATTTCAGGATCGCAAACCCGATCTGTTGCGTGGCTGCTTCGTTGAACATCATGGTGCGCCTCCTTGCGTGGGTCTGTGAAAATGAGGGGGAGGGGTAGCGTTCGATCCTGCTTGGAAGGGAGGCCGACAGTTTTGTCGGCTCTGTATGGGTAATCGTTTCACCTATAATCGACCGACAAGGGTCGCTTTCTTTACTATAAAATGCTGCTGTCAGGTTCAGCTTGAAAACCGACTGACGGGAAGCCGGTCCTTACAGCCATCGGACTTCGCCCGTTTTGATATCGTAGACGGCGCCCTCTACATCGGCCTCTCCGACCTCGGGGTGCTCGGAAAACTCTTTTTTCAACCGCGTGACTGCATGTTCGACATTCAGGCAGCAAGCCTTGTCCGGGTCGCGCTCGTCGCCCACGGCTTCCAGAATGTCATCGGTGATATAGCGGATAAAGCCGTCGCCTTCGCCGGACAACGCCGCCGCGACTGCGCCGCAGCCCGTATGCCCCAGTACAAGGATGTGCCGGCAATGCAGATGCCCCGCCGCATATTCGATGCTGCCGAGCTGATGGTTGTCCAGCACGTTTCCCGCTACACGGATCACAAACAGATCCCCAATCGCGGCGTGAAAGATCTGCTCGGGGATCACGCGCGAATCCGAGCAGCAGACCACGATAGCATACGGGTGCTGTCCGTGCTCCGCCGTTTTTAGCCGCAGGGCAGGATCGGCGGCTTCGAGATAATACCGATTGCCGAGGGAGAGCTTCTCCCGGATGCGCTGAGCAGCTGTTTGCATATTTTTCCTCTTTTCTGCGGGACGCTTTACGGCCCCGTTTACCCTTTTCACCGTGCCCGTTGACGACGCCGCCTGTCACGCCAAAGCACGAAAAACGGCCTGTTTTCGGGACATTTTCAGTATAGCAGAAGCACGTCCAAAATACAATGACGACGCGGCAAAATCCGGACAATACTTTTGCCCCGAAGGATCGGCAGCCGATGGCTTTCCTTGCGCCTCTGCTGTGGCGCCTCCAAAAGCGAAAAGGCGGCGTCTCCGCCGCATAGCGCCCCTGCGGCGCCGTTTCTTTTTTGGGATCGGTGCGCGTTACGGCATCTCGGCAAACAAGTCGCAAAGATGCAGCAAAATTTCGACGTTCTTTTCCATCGACCGGATCGGGACGTATTCAAAGCGGCCGTGCGCGTTTTCGTAGCCCGCCGACAGGTTCGGGCAGGGCAGACCGCGATGCGACAGCGCCGAGCCGTCTGTGCCGCCGCGGAACGCGACGGAGCGCGGGGTCAGCCCCGCCATGCGGATGGCGGCGGTCAGGTTTTCGATCAGAAACGGATAGCGATCTACGACCTCCTTCATGCTGCGGTAGGTTTCGGTGATCGAGAGCGAAACGGCGTCTGCGCCGTACTTGGCGGCAAGCGCGGCTTCGCAGGTGCGAAGGTAGCTTTCACGCTGCGAAAAACGCTCGGCGTCGTGGTCGCGCACGATCAGCTCGACAAACGCATGCTCGCATGTGCCGTGGATCGTTGTGACGTGGAAGAACCCTTCGCGGCCTTCGGTGTACTGCGGCTTTTCAAAGCGCGGCAGCATCGAGGCAAATTCGCAGGCGATATCCGCGGCGTTCACCATGAGCCCCTTTGCGGTGCCGGTATGTACGCTGCGCCCGCGAATTTCGAGCCGCGCGGCGGAGGCGTTGAACGTCTCGTCCTCATAATAGCCGAGCCAGTCGCCGTCGAGCGTGTAGGCCACGTCCGCGCCAAAGCGGTTCAGATCAAGATCGCACGCCAGCCCGCCGACCTCCTCATCCGGCGTGAATGCGAGCGAGACGGGGCCGTGCGGCAGGTTGGGATGCTTCAGGCAATACTCGGCCATCGTCATAATCGCGGCAATCGCCGCTTTGTCGTCGCCGCCGAGCAGCGTAGTGCCGTCGGTCAGCACCAAATCCTGTCCGACATAGCTTTGCAGATTCGGAAAATCCGCTGCGCGCATCACGATATTCTCGGCTTCGTTCAGCACGATATCCCCGCCGTCGTAGTCCTCCAGCACCCATGGACGCACGTTGGCGCCCGGCGCGTCCGGCGCGGTATCGAGGTGCGCGATAAAGCCGACGGGTCTGCCGCCGCCGTCCGGCAGCGTGGAGGGCAGCTTGGCATAGACGACGCACTTGTCTGGATCCAGATACACGTCGCTTGCGCCGATGGCGGCCAATTCGTCGCGCAGCACGCGCGCCAGATCGAACTGCTTTGCGGTCGTCGGAATCGCCGCGCTTTTCGGATCGGACTGCGTGTCGATTTTCGCGTAGCGGAGCAGCCGATTCCGCACGGCTTCGTAAAAGACGGTTTTTTCCATAAGAGCTCCTTTTTCTACGGCGTTACGCGTTTATCGGGCCGAGCTGTGCATATAAGTAATCCGCAATGGCCTTGTTGCCTGCGTCGTTCGGATGCACGCCGTCCGCGAACCATTCCGGGTGACCGTCCGTAAACGCAAAAAGGTCGATCACGGCAAGGCCGCGCTGATTGCCGATGGCCTTGATCAGCGGCACGACTTCGTTTTGCAGCACATTCGCATCCATGCCGAACGCGACTACGTTGTCTTTGCCGGACGGAAACAGGGCGGGCGGCGCCATCAGCACGACGGAAGCGCTCGGACTGCCGGCCTCGATGCGGTCGAGCATCGCGTTATAGTCGCGGATAAACGCATCCCGCTTCCAGTTCACGGTCTTGCAGTCGTTCGTGCCGAGCATGAACAGGTACAGCTCCGGATCGGCAGCCACGGCATCGTCGATAAAGTCGTGGTACTGCTTGAAAACGACCTCGCTTTCCACCTGCGCCGTCGCGCCGCTGATGCCGTAGTTCAGCACCTGAAACGCGTCGCCCAAGCTCCGGCCGAGGATATACGGCCATGCGTCACGGTCGCGCGTCTGCACGACGCCCGCGCCGAAGGTGATGCTGTCCCCGATGCAGGCGATTTTTCGCTTGCCGGGAATCGGCTTGTCCCGCCGCGGGAGCGCCTTGCTCATGCGGAACAGCGTATAGGCGGCAAGCCCGATCAACAGCAGCATTGTCAGCGGCCAAATAAACTTTTGCATGGAATTTTCCTCCGGATTGTGTAATGCGTAAAAGCGGGCGATTTGTCAGTCGAGACAGACGGCAAACGCCGTCGGGAGCGATTGCGAGCCGTCGTAGACAAGCCATCCCTCCGGCACGGCGGGGGTGATCTCGGCAGCATAGACGCGCATGTGCCATTCCTTATGCGTAAAGACGTGCTTGCGGTCGTAACGCGTGATCGCGCCGGTCGGGCGTACGCCGAGGGCGGTCAGCGCGTTCGCCGCAGCGTCGGGCTCCAGACAGCCCGTAACATGCGGCAGCTCATACAGCCCGGCCAAAAGCCCGGTATCGGGCCGTTTGCGAATCAGAAAGCCGCCGTTGGTGCGCAGGACGAACACGGTCATCTGCTCGACGGCGCGCGTCTGCTTTTTCTCGCGCACGGGGCGTGTCTGCACGGTGCCGTTTTGCAGCGCGAGGCACGACGTATGGATCGGGCAAAGCTCACATTGCGGGCTCTTGGGCGTACAGACCATTGCGCCGAGCTCCATCATCGCTTGATTGAACGTGCCGGGCTCGTCGGGAAAATCCGCCTGCAGCGCGGCGAATACGTCGTCCTTGGTATGCGGATCGAGAATGTTGCGGGGGTCGTCACAGAGGCGCGCCATCACGCGCAGCACATTGCCGTCCACCGCCGGGACGCGCTCTCCGAACGCAATCGACGCAATCGCGCCCGCCGTGTAGGCGCCGACGCCGGGCAGCGTCAACAGCGCGGCATAGGTGCCGGGCAAAGCCCCGCCGAAGCGTTCTACGATCTCGACGGCAGCGCGCTTCAGATTTCGCGCGCGCGAATAATACCCAAGCCCCTGCCACAGCTTCATCAGCCGGTCGTCGTCCACCGCCGCAAGGTCGCGCACGGTCGGCAGCTCATGAAGGAACCGCTCATAATACGGCACGACCGCCGCAACGCGCGTCTGCTGCAGCATGATCTCGGAAAGCCAGATTGCATACGGATCGCGCGTGCGCCGCCACGGCAGATCGCGGTGATCCGCTTTGTACCATTGTATCAGGTCATTCATCCAGTCCATGCAGAAAGTATAGCATAAACGGCCTTGGGCGACAAGCGGAATCGTCCGGCAGGCGATGATTTTGCAGGCATAAAGCGGAAACGCCCCTTTTCTTTCCGTAAAATATATGGTAAAATAGCGATAACAAAGCAACGGGCCGACGCGGGCAAGGCACAAGCTGCCGCCCGTCCCGAAAAGGAGAAGACACAATGGAAAAACGAACGGACTATCTTTCCTGGGACGAATACTTCATGGGGATCGCGCTGCTGTCCTCCTACCGCAGCAAGGACCCGAATACGCAGGTCGGCGCGTGCATCGTGAACGATCACAACAAGATCATGTCGGTCGGCTACAACGGCTTTCCGATCGGCTGCAGCGACGACGAATTTCCGTGGTCGCGTGAGGGGGAGCCGTATGATACCAAATACCCCTACGTCTGCCATGCCGAGCTGAACGCGATTCTGAACAACGCGGGCGCGTCGCTGGCCGGGTGCCGCATCTATGTCGCGCTGTTCCCGTGCAACGAGTGCGCCAAGGCGATCATCCAAAGCGGCATCCGCGAAGTCGTGTATTTGTCCGACAAGTATGCGCAGACGCCGATGACCCGCGCGTCCAAGCGCATGTTCATGGCGGCGGGCGTAAAGCTCACCAAGCTCACGCCGAACCGTGACAGCGTTGTGATCGACTTCGACGAAGGAAAGGTCTGAGGCGGCGCGGTCGCAAAAATGTCGCAAATCGGCAAAACCGGCGAAGCAACAGGCCGGTTTTTGTCGAAATTCATAGTTTGTTCATAAATTTGCGACAACTTTGTTGCATCCTTTTGTTATGCTTATGGTGCGGCTTTTTTCAGGCCGACGATTCGCCCCGAGCGGGCGGCAGCAAAAGGAGCGGGCATGGCAAAGCAGCCGAAGCGGAAAGCATGGCATATCGTGTTGGAGGTGATCCTTTCGGTCGCCTTCTTCGGCGCGTGCATGTACGGCTGGCACGTATTCCGGCCGCGCGTGATTTCGGCGTTCTATCCCAAGGAGTATCCGACCGAAACGCCGACCGCCTTGCCGCTTGCCGAAGCGATCCTGCCGATGGAGATTGCGGCGGTCAACGAGGATATCGCCATCGTATCGGAGGGAACGCCGATCCCGACGCCGGAGCCCACGCCTACGCCGACGCCGGAGCCGACACCGGTACCGACCAAGAACCCGGCCTACGGCGACACGCTCTATGCCAATGAGTCCGCGCCGATCGTTTTGGATATTGCGATCCGGCTGATGGAGCTCGATTATCTCGATTTCGAGCAGCCGACGCAGGAATACACCGAGGGCACGGCCGACGCGATCCGCGCGTTTCAGCTGCGCAACGGGCTGGAGGTATCCGGCGCGTGCGATCCTGTGACGTTTACCGCGCTGTTCGACGAAAACGCTCTGCCGTACGCGCTCGTGCGCGGGTTCTCCGGCGAAGCGGTCGCGCTTGTGAAGGAACGGCTTGTGGAGCTTGGCTATCTGCCGGAGGACGACACCTCGGACATCTACGGCGAGGCGACCGAGCAGGCCGTGCGGCTGTTCCGCTCGCGGAACAAGCTGCCGGAGGATATCATCGTGGACAACGAAACCTTCGAGGCGCTGTTCATGGAGGATTCGGTCGGCTGGTTCTTTGCTCTCGGGGATAAGAACGACGACGTGCTGCATTTTCAGCAGCTGCTGTTTGACAAGGGCTACCTTTGCGGTCTTCCGGACGGCGTGTTCGGACAGCTGACGCAGGCCGCCGTGAGCCGCTTCCAGGAGGAAAACGGCCTTGTCATGGACGGCAACCTGTCGCGCTCGACGATGACGCTGCTCGATTCCGGCGAGGGAACGCCGTTCGTATTCAAAAACGGCACGCAGGGCGACGATGTGAAGCATATTCAATCGCGTCTGTCGCGCCTGAACTATCTGACCGCTTCGCAGGCGACCGGGTATTTCGGGGACAAGACCGAAGCCGCAGTGCGTGCCTTCCAAAAGCGCAACGGCCTTGCGGAGACCGGCGAGGCGGACACCGAAACGATCGAGAAGCTGCACGATGCTTCCGCGGTGCCGAACCCGACGCCGACGCCCAAGCCGACGCCGAAACCGACGCCCAAGCCCACCAAGACCCCGAAGCCGACGGCGACGCCGACGCCGAAGGCGACCAAAACGCCGAAGCCCACTGCCGCGCCGGACGGCTCCACACCCAAACCGACCAAAACGCCCAAGCCCACGGCCACGCCGAAGCCGACGGCGACGCCGAAGCCCGACGCGGGCGACACCGGCCCGTCCGGCAGCACCATCGACTACGGCGAGGGAATCGAAGCGTTCATTGCGGTCGCGGAAAGCAAGCTCGGCTGCAAGTATGTCAGCGGCGGCAAGGGGCCGAACACGTTTGACTGCTCCGGCTTCGTCTACTGGTGCCTGAACCAAGTGGGCGTCAAGCAAAGCTATATGACAAGCAAGGGCTGGCGCACCTGCAAAAAGTATCAGCGCATCCTTTCCATGAGCGACATGAAGCGCGGCGATGTGATCGTGTTCTCGGGCACGGGCAGCGGCAAGGGACATGTCGGCATCTATCTCGGCAACGGAAAGATGATCGATGCGTCCTCAAGCGCCGGGCAGGTTCGCATCACCAACTCCGTGCTCACCGGGAAATACTGGAAAGAGCATTTCTTGATGGCGTATCATATCTGGGAATGACAAAGAGAAGACCTCTTTCATAATATCGAAAAAGGAGAAACAGTATGTACTACATCGGCATTGATCTCGGCACCTCGGCGGTAAAGCTGCTGCTTGTGGACGAAAAGGGAACCATTGCGGGCAGCGTAACGAAGGAATATCCGCTTTCGTTCCCGCAGCCGGGCTGGAGCGAGCAGAACCCGCTCGATTGGTGGAACGCGGTCGTCGCAGGCGTGAACGAGCTGCTGCGTCCGATCGACGCGTCCGAAGTCAAGGCGATCGGCTGCGGCGGGCAGATGCACGGCCTCGTCGCGCTCGATAAAAACGACGACGTGATCCGCCCCGCGATCCTCTGGAACGACGGCAGAACCGATAAGGAAGTGGATTACCTCAACAACGAAATCGGCAAGTCTGTCCTGTCGGCCAGAACCGCGAACATTGCGTTTGCCGGCTTCACCGCGCCGAAGCTCCTGTGGATGCAGAACAACGAGCCGGAAAATTTCGCCCGCATCCAAAAGATCATGTTGCCGAAGGACTATATCAACTACCGTCTGACCGGCGTACATTCGTGCGACTATTCGGACGCAAGCGGTATGCTGCTGCTGGACGTTGCGCATAAGACCTGGTCGAAGGAGATGCTCGACCTTTGCGGCGTCACCGAGGCGCAGATGCCGCAGCTGTTTGAAAGCTATGACGTGACCGGCACGCTGCTGCCCAAAGCGGCAAAAGCCCTCGGCCTTTCGGAAAGCGTCAAGGTCGTTGCGGGTGCGGGGGACAACGCCGCCGCAGCGGTCGGCACCGGTACGGTCAAGGACGGCTCCTGCAACATCAGCCTCGGCACGTCCGGCACGATCTTTATCGCGTCCGACAAGTTCGGCGTCGATCCGTTCAATGCGCTGCATTCGTTCGCCCATGCAAACGGTCGCTATCATTTGATGGGCTGCATTCTTTCCGCCGCGAGCTGCAACAAGTGGTTCTGCGACGAGATCCTGAAAACGAAGGACTACGCGGGCGAGCAAGTCTCGATCACCGATGATAAGCTCGGCAGCAACCGCGTCTATTTCCTCCCGTACCTGATGGGCGAGCGCAGCCCGATCAACGACACGAACGCGCGCGGCACGTTCACGGGGCTGTCGATGGATTCGACGCGCGCGGATATGCTGCAGGCCGTGCTGGAGGGCGTCGCCTTTGCGGTGCGCGATTGCTTTGAGGTTGCCAAGGCGCTCGATATCCCGATTGCGAGCAGCCGTCTGTGCGGCGGCGGCGCGAAGTCCCCGCTGTGGCGCAAGATCGTCGCCAACGTGCTGAACATCCGCTTGGAGATTCCGCAGGCCGAGGAAGGCCCGGGCTTTGGCGGTGCAATGCTCGCAATGGTCGGCGACGGCGCGTATGCCTCGGTCGAAGCCTGCGCGGACGCGCTTGTGCATACCGCTAAGGTCGTCGAGCCGGATCCCGCCATTGCCGCGCGGTATGAAGCACAGTATCAAAAGTACCGCCGCATCTATCCCGCGCTGAAGGAAACCTTTGCGGCGCTGCGGTAAGCCGCATTCCAAACCCATATAGATACGATAATGCTGCCCATAACGGGCAGCATTTCATATTTTCATAAAAATATTTACGTTTATCGTAAAAAAGTAGTTGACAAACGCAAAAGAGTGTGTTATCCTATCCTCGTCAGTTAACGATAAACGTTAACAAATTAACGAATCTGGAGGATAACACAATGGAACTGTCAATCAAAAAGAAGGTCAACCGCATCGGCGTGGCGGGGCAGGTCGTTTCGATTATTCTGATCGTGCTGATGGCGGTGGCGTGCGTTGCGCTCGCGGCAAGTGCGGTGGTGCTGGCGATCCTGCCGAACGACGCCGTCACACTCGGCGTAGCGACAGACATGGACATCACGGTGGGCAACAGCCTGATCGGCGCGGTGCGCGATCAGATTCCGGACGATCCGACAGCAATGGACGCGATGATGAAGGTCAACGGCGTTGAGTTTGTCGATATGCAGATGGAAAAGACGGCGGAGGGGCTTGTCGTGCACGCGGTCAGCGATCGGATGCAGTTCAGCCTGCATAACGCGGTGTATGCGATTCTGGCGGGGCTTGTCTACTGCGCGGCGCTGCTTGTCGTGTTCATCTTCTTAAAGCGGCTTGCGGACGGATTCCGCCGCTGTGATA
>CAMHJE010000054.1:0-14679 GCA_946185305.1 uncultured Clostridia bacterium
AAAACCTCTGCTACCTCGCCATCACCCCTGGCCGCGGCAGCATCCTGAGCGAACCCACCGGAGCCAAAGAACTCATCGCCACCGACACCATCTCAGCCGACACCATCCAGATCAGCGAACTCACCGACTCCGTCACCTACACCCTGCGCAAAACCTACCGCAACACCATCGCTCACACTGACATCCTCGCCGGCATCGGAGAAAACAACATGTACGGAAGCACCTACAAACTCTGCACCTTCTCCCTGGGCGGCGAAACCCTCTACTTCAAATCACCCAAAGTCTTCGCACGCTGCCAGACCAACCACTACCCCGCAGCCTCCAACAAAAAGACCTCCAAAAAGACGACCGCGAAGAAAACCGAAACGTCCTCGTCAAAGAAGACGACCGCGAAGAAGACCGAAACAACGGCCAAGAAGACGACGGCGAAAAAGTCCGAAACGACCTCGACCGCCAAGAAGACGACGGCGAAAAAGACGACGGCCAAGAAGTCCGAGTCTTCTTCGACCGCGAAAAAGACAACGACCAAAAAAACGACTGCCAAAAAGACAACCGGCAAGTAACAGATATGACGCAAAAGCCCGATCCGGCCACGCACCGGCTCGGGCTTTTTTGCTGCGTTCAAACGATACGCGCCGCATCCGCAAATATCTTCAAAAATGTACTGAAACGGTAAAGAAAATGTTGCAATTCTTTGAACAAGCGTATATACTGTACACAACATGTAAATTAACGAACGCAATGCTATTTTATCAACACGATGTTGATTTCCGGAGGACGTATGCAAAAAACCGACACCAGAGTGCAATACACCAAGGCGCGCTTTGCGGACGCGATGTTGAACCTGCTGGAGCAGCAGCCCATCGGAACGGTTTCGGTCAAGGCCCTGTGCGAGCAGGCCGGCTTGAACCGCGGCACGTTTTACTTGCATTACAGCGAGCCGATGGACGTGCTGCACGAGATGGAATGGGCGCTGTATGAGCGAGTGGTGATTGATCTCGGCTCTTTCGGCAGCGGAGGTATAGAAAGCCGGTTTCGGGAACAGCTTGCGGCATTGGGCAAGGAACGGCGGCTTTGCGCGGCGGTGATCGGTCGCAACGGCGATCCGCTGTTTATGCACCGCATCGGCGACCGGGTCTATGAGGCGCTGCGTGAGAAGCTGCAAAGCGCCCATCCGGAGCGCAGCGAGGCGGAGATACGGGCGCTGCTCAGCTTTCTGTTTGCAGGCTGCACCGGCGTCATTTCGGCGTGGCTCGGTGGCAACGGCCTTTCGGACGAGGAGACGGCAAACCTGCTGGCGCATCTGTGCGACAGCGTTATGCAATAGACACAAGAGGAAAAGAGGAGGAACAGATGAAGAAAAGTCGGTTGTTTCGTGGCCTTGCAAGCATTTGCCTTGCCATCGCCATCGTATGCAGCGTGGCGTTTTCGGTAGGCACCGCATGGGCGGGCAAGGTCGATGAGCTGCTCGGCACGGCAAAGAGCGGCATCGAGCGCAGCCTTGATCCGGCGGACTACCGGTTTACGTCCGACTATGAAAACGGCTCGGCGCTGATCGAAGCCGAGATCGGCTACGGTACACGCGTGGGCGCGGAGGGCACGGTAGCCTTAAAGGGCCTGCCTGCCATCGACGGCAAGAACGTGACGCTGTTCGGTATGCGCAGCGGCGCCAAGATGCAGTTCGGCGGCACGATGGGCGAGCTTGTCGACGCGTCCAACGTCGTGCCGCTTGCCGACGCGCTGACCAAGGAAGGCTTCTCGGTCAACCCCGACATGGTGCAGTTCTATGTCGAAAAGGAAACCGATTACGCCCCGACCAAGGCCTCCGGCGGCAACGTTGTAAACAGCTATGAGAACCAGGGCGCCAAGATCGGCGAGGTTCCGGTATCCGAATACGACGCATCCAAGATCGGCAGCTATAAGGACGCCGCGATCATCGTGCTCGGCCGCGACGCGGGCGAATCCTGCTGCTTCTATCCGGGCCTGAACGGCCTTGCAGAGCCGGACGAGTTCACCAAGTCCCCGACCGGCAACATCCTGTCCCTCTCCAACGACGAGCGCGATCTCGTGAACTGGGTTAAGGAGCAGGGCTTCGGCAAAATCGTCGTGCTGCTGAACTGCGGCACCTCGATGGAAATTGAAGAGCTCAAGCAGGACGACGCCATCGACTCGATCCTTTGGATCGGCATTCCGGGCGCTTACGGCACCTACGGCATCGCAAAGCTGCTGTCCGGCGCTGCGCTCCCGAGCGGCCACCTGCCTGACACGTTTGCGGTCAACTCCGCGCTGTCGCCCGCCGCGCAGAACCTCGGCATCTATGTGTTCGCCAATGCGGACGAGATCGAGACGACCAAGAACAACGCGCTGCGGTCTTCGTGGTACCTGGTCGAGCAGGAGGGCATCTACACGGGCTATAAGTATTATGAGACCCGCTATTTCGATACCGTCCAAAAGCAGGGCAACGCCAACAAGGCCGCGCTCGGACAGAGCGTGAACGGCTCGACGTGGGATTACGATACCGAGGTCAGCTATGCGTTCGGCTACGGCATCGAAGGTTCGACGTTCAGCGAAGAAATTACCGATACCAATATCGACTGGACGGGCGAAACCGAATCGACCGTGACGGTCAAGGTCACCAACACCGGCGACGCGGCGGCCAAGCACGTCGTACAGCTCTACGTGTCCGTACCGTATACGCAGCGCGACCGTGAGAACAAGATCGAAAAGAGCGCGATCCAGCTGGTCGGCTATGCCAAGACCGGCGAAGCGAACGAAAAGACGTTCGCGGACGTGGTGCTTTTGAAGCCCGGCGAAAGCGAGGAGCTGACGATCTCCTTCAACGCTGCGGATATTTACACCTACGATAAGACCTATTCGCATGATGGCGTGACCGGCGCATGGGCGCTCGAAGCGGGCGATTACTGGTTCGCGACCGGTAATGGCGCGCATGACGCGCTGAACGCTGCCATGCAGGGCATGGGCGTGAACATCGCCTCCACCGGCACGGCAACCAAAGAGACCGTCGCAATGGATCAGTATAAGACCGAGTCCAACGGCGTCACGGTTCAGAATCAGCTCGATATCGCCGATCTCAACACCTACGGTATCGAGGCCAATTACCTCACCCGCAACGACTGGCTGCATTCGTTCCCCAAGAGCTTCGACAGCCTCACCGCGACGGATGAAATGGTCTATATGCTCCGCAACGAGATCTATAATGCGGAGACCGAAAAGACCTCCTACACCGGCCCCGATTCGTTCACCTACGGCGCGGATGCGACCGTGAAGGCCGCGAACCTGATCGGCCTCGACTACGACGATCCGCTGTATGAGCAGGTCTTGAACGAAATGAGCCTCGGCGATCTCATCAACCAGTACATCGCGTACCTGGAGGAGATCGAGGAAATCGCCATGCCGAAGGAAAGCCCGGCGGACTCCCCGCTCGGCATCATCGGCTATATCGGCCAGCGTACCAAGGGCACGATCTATGAGGTCGCGGAGGATGATCCGGCGTATAAGCACATGGTCAACGTCTATGCGGCAGGCCCGGTGCTCGCGGCAACGTATTCGCCGCTGCTCCAGTATGAGAACGGCCGGCTCGTCGGCAACGACGGCCTGTGGACCGGCTACAACGACTGGTTCGGCCCCGGCATGAACCTGCACCGCACACCGTACAACGGCAGAAACATCTGCTACTATTCCGAGGACCCGATCCTCTGCGGCAACACCGGCGCGTATGTGCATAAAGCACTGAACAAGTACGGCCTTGTCACGAACGTCAAGCACTTTGCGTTCAACGACCAGGAGACCAACCGCGACGGCCTTGCGGTGTTCCTCAATGAACAGGCGGCGCGTGAAAACGAGCTGAAAGGCTTTGAAATCGGCATCCGTGACGGCGGCATCAAGGGCCTCATGTCCGCGTTCAACCGCATCGGCTGTATCCACGTCGGCGCGTCGAAGAACCTGATGAACGGCATCCTCCGCGGCGAATGGGGCTGGAAGGGCTTCCTGATGACCGACTCGGTCAAGTCCTCGGCCTACTTCCTCCCGCGCGAGAATGCGGCGGCGGGCAACGATATGATGCTCGGCGGCTCGAACAACGGCAAGGTCTGGAACATGACGCCGGATGCGGTCAGCCAGGATATCGTGCTCCAAAGCAACATCCGTGACAGCTACCACAGAAAGCTGTTCGCATTCGTCAACAGCGCGGTGATGAACGGCATCACCGCCGATACCGCGGCGGCAAGCGCGCAGCCCGTTTGGGTCACGATCCTCGAGATCTTCATGGGCGCAGGCTATGTCGGCTTTATGGCATTGGCTGTCTTGTATGTCTTAGCGGAAAGAAAGGAAAGGAGGGCGTAAACCATGAAGAAGAGCTTCACGCGTGAAACCGTCACCGGCGCAGTCGTCATTTTGCTGTCGGTGCTCGGCATTATCCTGTTCGCCCTCGGCTTCTCGACGGGCTATTACACCTATGGACAGATGAACTCCACATTGATTACGTGGTGCGCGATTGGCGCAATCGTGCTTGAATGCGCGGCGATCTTCTGTCTGAATAAGTTCCCCAAGGCCTGGTGGCCGAAGCTGCTCACGTTCGGCGTAACGGCGCTGCTTGCCTATGCCGCGATGACGCTGATCGGCGACAGAGTCGAGGGCATCGGCAACTGTATCTTAACGGACTATGACTCCGGCCACGGCGGCGAGGAAGCCATCTATATGTCCCTCGGCGGCGCAGTCGCATGGCTTGCGGCGATGATCTTCAACATCATCGGCGCGTTCGGCAAGGACGAAGCGGACGACAAGAACGGCAAGCCCGCCTTGAAGTGGACGCTTTGCGGTGTCGGCGTTGTTGCGCTCGTTGCGATTCTGATCCCGTCGCTGGTCATGGGCGGCGTGTTTGCGCCCAAGGCTGCCCCCGGTACGCCCGGCGCGGCAACCGCACAGAACGGCGGCACGGCGGCGGATCCGTCGGCGGTCGCAGGAACCTATACGGTCAAGCTCTCCGGCGCGGAGGGCAACGTCGATAAGGTCAAGGACTTCCAGTTCCAATGCGGCAACCTCTCCGGCCTGATGAACTATGACACGCGTCTCACGCTCGATTTGAGTCTCACGCTGAACGCGGACGGTACGTATTCGCTGTTCTCGGACGGCTATGCGTTCGAAGCGGGCAAGCGTGCGGTGATCGGCGACGATACCGGCCTCGGTATGATCTCCCAAATGACTGCCGAGGGCACCTATACCGTCAATGACGACGGCACGGTCACGACCGCGCAGGCAAGCCACGCGGTGTTTGAGCTGCAGCTCGATACCTATTCGAGCCAGATGCGCGGCCCCGCAAGCTATAAGCTCGGCGACGAGGAGATGGCCGACGGCAAGTATGATTCCGCCGATTATCCGGTGATTTTGGAGAACGTTCCGGAAACCGTGTGGACGCTTTCCGGCAGCGAGATCGTTTCGTATGCGAAGCCGTCCGGCGTCAAGCCCGGCACGTATACGGTCAAGCTTTCCGGCGCGGAGGGCAACGTGGACCTCGTGCAGAGCGAGCAGTTCCAGTGCGGCAACCTCTCCGGTCTGATGAACTATGATACGCGTCTGACGCTTGATCTTGCGCTGACGCTGAACGCGGACGGCACCTATTCGCTGTTCTCGGACGGCTATGCGTTTGAAGCGGGCAAGCGCGCGGTGATCGGCGACGATACCGGCCTTGGCATGATCTCCCAGATGACTGCCGAGGGCACCTACACCGTCAACGAGGACGGCACGGTGACGACAGCACAGGCCACGCATGCGGTCTTTGAGCTGCAGTTAGATACCTATTCAAGCCAGATGCGCGGCCCGGCAAGCTACAAGCTCGGCGACGAGGAGATGGCCGACGGCAAGTATGATTCCGCCGAATACCCGGCGATCCTCGACCGCGTACCTGAAGCGATCTGGACGCTGAACGGCGACATGACGATTGCGGCCTACACGATCCCGAGCGACGAAGAACCGGCCGAAGAGCCTGCCGAGCAGCCCGACGAACCGGCAGCTCCGGCAGCGGAGGGCGTTGTCATCCCCTCCGACGACGGCGGCACGTCCCTGACGTTCCGTGCGGATGGCACGTATGAATTCTTCTTCGCATACGGCGACGGCATTTACGACAGAGGTACGTATACCTACGAAAACGGCGTGCTGACGCTGAAATACGAGTCTGCAGAGGGAGAGCTTACCGGCGAGGGCGACCCGATCAAGCTGCATTATGTGTCGAGTGTGAGCGAACAGCTTGTCGGCGACTTCACGATTCCGGCAAGCACGTTCGACTTCGGCACAGCGGCGCCGGCAGCCTCGTTCGAGGCGTTCACGGTCGTTGCGGACGACGGCAACACGCAAATCACGTTCCGTCCTGACGGCACGTTCCTGTTCGAGTTCCCGCAGTACGGATTCGGCGAGGAAGGTACGTTCACCTATGCGGACGGCAAGCTGACCGTGATCAATGCGAACGGCGACGAAGCGACTGCCGAGAACACGCCTCTGACGCTGCACTACGTCGCAGCGGCGAATGCCGGTCTTGTCGGCGACTTCACAATCGACCCGGCCAAGTTCGGCTCTGCAGAAGCGGCGCCCGCAGCCTCTTTCGAGGCGTTCACGGTCGTTGCAGACGACGGCAACACGCAGATCACGTTCCGTCCCGACGGCACGTTCCTGTTCGAGTTCCCGCAGTACGGATTCGGCGAGGAAGGCACGTTCACCTTTACGGACGGCAAATTGACCACGGTGAACGCGAACGGTGACGAAGCGGTTGCAGAAGGCGCACCGCTGGCGCTGCACTATGTCGCGGCGGCAAATGCCGGTCTTGTCGGCGACTTCACGGTCGACCCGGCGCAGTTCAACTGACCCCAATAGACCCGTGCTTCCCCGACCCCGGTGATCGGGGAAGCGACCGGCGCGACAGCGCGAAAGGCGGTTGCAGGCACTTAATGCTTTTAGTATAATTATGAAGAAGAGCCGCCGCGCGGCGGGGAGCACAGGAGGGATAGGAGAATGGAATTTGTACGCGGCACCAACTTTGGCAACTGGCTCGTGTTGGAAAAATGGATGAAGCCCGATCTGTTCAAGGCTTCGGGCACCGAGGACGAAACGTGGCTCTGCCGTAAGGAAGCCCCCGAAACGGTCAAGGCGCGCCTTACCGAGCATCGCAATACCTACATCACCGAGGACGACTTTGCCTACGTCGCATCGCTCGGATTGAATACGGTTCGACTGCCCGTGCCGTACTTCGTGTTCGGCGACCGGCCGCCGTTTGTCGGCTGTATCGAGTATGTCGATAAGGCGTTCGATTGGGCGGAAAAGTACGGGCTGAAGCTGCTGCTTGACCTGCACACCGTGCCGCACAGCCAGAACGGCTATGACAACGGCGGCATTACGGGCGTGTGCAAATGGTGCAAGTATCCCGACGAGGTCGAGTTTGCGCTGACGGTGCTGGAGCGCCTTGCCGAGCGTTACGGCAAGCGCGAAGGCTTATACGGCATTGAAGTGTTGAACGAGCCGATCAGCTGGATCGTTTATATCACCGCACCGTCCACCGGCAAGGCCGAGGACAAGGAGGAGGCGAAGGGCTCCGGCTATGTGCCGCTGCCGTTCCTGCGCGATTTCTATACCAAGGCGTATGCGCGCATCCGTAAGCACATGGGCACGGACAAGACGGTCGTATTCCACGACGGCTTCCGTATCACGGCATGGAACAAGTTCTTCCGCGAATCGAAGTTTGAAAACGTGGCGCTCGATACGCATATCTACATCTTTGCAATGGAGAACTTCGTGCCGATCCGCAAGCCGTGGGTCTACAAGATCTATCTGAACGCGTGCATGGCGACGGTCAGAAAGGCGCAAAAGGACGTTCCGGTGATCGTCGGCGAATGGTGTATTTCGAACCGCTATGCGATCTCGGGCGAGACGGCGGAAATCCGTAAAGCGCGGTTCAACGAAATCGCAAAGATGCAGCTTTCAGCATGGAAGGAAACGGCGGGCTGGTTCTACTGGAACTATCAGCTTCTTAGGGATCGGGACAAGCCGACCGACGAGCTTTGGAAGGAGAGCTGGGACCTGTTCCGCGCGGTGCGCAACGGGTGGCTTGAGCCGGAGGAATTGACGAAGTAAGAAGGCCTGTATGAAAAACGGATTTTGGAGTTTGCCGATCTTAAATTCCCGCACGGACAAGAAGAACGTGAACCTGTGGGAAATGGCGTTCGGCTACTTTCTCGGCCCGCTGTTCGTCCTGTCGATGAACTGCGTCGTTTCGACATATTATCTCACCTTCTACCGCACCTATGACGACATCGTATCGCAGGGTACGTTCCTCGTCCTGCTGCCGCTGATTTCGGTCATTCCGATGGCGTTGGCCAACATCCTTGTCGGCATCGTCCTCGGCAAGCTGAAAACGAAACAGGGCAAGGCGCGTCCCTTGATCCTGATCGGCGGCCCGCTGCTGCTGCTTTCGGGCATCGTGATGTTCATTATCCCGTATCTGTCGATCGGATTCCGTATGGTGTGGATGGCCGTCACCTACAACCTGTTCGCCGCGCTTGCCAACCCGATCTACTCGAACGCGCACTACCTGATGGTGTCGCTTTCGACGCGCGACCTCGATCAGCGCGGTAAGCTGTCCGTCGTGTCGAACATCCCGGCGGTCGCGGGAAACGGTCTTGTGTCGAGCATCCTCATGCCGTCGATTTTAGGCTGGATTCGCTCGGCGGCGACCAATGACGTCGTGCAGAACCGTTGGCAGCTTGTCATGGGAATCTTTGCGGTCGTTGCGTTTGTCGGCTGCGTGATCGAATATATGTTCACGCGCGAGCGCATCACCGAGGAGGACATTTCGGAGGACGCCGCGGCGCCTGTGGGCGAGGTCGTCCCGACGGGCAAGCAGCTCAAGGCTGCGATGGGGGATAGGTTCTGGTGGATCATTATGATCTTCTATTTCCTCTATCAGGCGGGCGTTATGTTCAAGGGCGGCTATGTGTTCAACATTTTCTGCAACGATTTCTTCACCGACGGAATCACCCTGTTCGGCATCCATATCGACCCGAACAACATCCAGGCGGTGCTGGCGCTGCTGTCCGGCGTGCCGCTGGCGGCGGGCATGCTGTTTGCGTGGCCGATCGCAAACAAGATCGGCAAGCGGAACTTTGTGATCGTCGGCTGCGTGCTGTCGATCATCGGCAGCATCGTGTGCCTCATCAACCCCGCAAATTTCGTGATCGTGCTGATCGGTCAGACGATCAAGGGCTTTTCCTCGATCCCCGGCGCGTATATCATGATGGCGCTGTTTGCGGACGTATTGGACCACCTCGAAGCCAAATGCGGCTTCCGCGTGGACGGTATCTCTATGTCGGTGTACAGCACAATTCTGACCGTGGTAAACGGACTTGCGGTCGCGTTCTTCAACCTGTTCTATGACGGCGGCGTGTTCAGCCACGAAGCCGTCGCAAGCTTCTTTTTCCTCGGCTTTGAGATCATCGCACACGGCGTCCTGATCGTCGTGCTGCTGTTCCTCACGGTCGAAAAGAACATCAAAGCGGAGCAGGCCCTGATTGCGGAAAGGAAGGCGAACAAAGCGTGAAAGCATTCACTCTCCATCCCGGCGAAACGGAAAACAAGGTCGTGAACCTGTATCCCGAATGTACCGACCAGACCTTTTCAGGCTTCGGCGGCGCAGTCACGGAGGCCGCGGCCTATACCTATTCGCTGATGAGCAACGAGCAGAAGCGGGAAATGCTGACGGCCTACTTTGCGCCGGATCGGATGCGTTATCAATTCGTCCGCGTGCCGGTGGACAGCTGCGATTTCTCCCTGGGGCAGTACTGCGGCTATACCGAAAGCGGCGCGCCGGATTTTTCACATTTGGAAAAGTGGATCCTGCCGATGCTGCGCGATATCGAAGCGGTCGCAAACCGCAAGGTGCCGATCATGCTTTCCCCGTGGTCGCCGCCTGCGTTTATGAAAACGAACGGCCTGCGGGAGCAGGGCGGCAAGCTGAAGCCGGAATATTGCGCCGCGTGGGCGGATTACCTTTGCCGCTATGCCAAGGCCTACCGCGATCTCGGCTTTGTCGTGACTCGCATGAGCCTGCAAAACGAGCCGAAGGCCGTGCAGACGTGGGACAGCTGCATCTTCACGGCGGCGGAGGAAAAAGCGTTTTTGCGCGACTTCATGCACCCCGCCATGCAGCGATACGGCATCGACGATATCGAAATCTATCTGTGGGATCACAACAAGGAGCGCGTCTATGAATGGATGCGCGATATCATCGACGAAAAGACCTCTCCGATGATCGCGGGCGCGTGCTTCCATTGGTATTCCGGCGACCATTTCGAGGCGCTCGACCTTTGCCGCAGACGGTTCCCGGACAAGAAACTCATGCTGTCGGAAAGCTGCATCGAATACCGGTTCTATGACAAGGACGATTCCGTCGGCGCGGCGCAAAAGCTGTCGCACGAAATGATCGGCGATCTGAACCACGGCATCGAAACGTTCTGCGACTGGAACCTGCTGCTCGACGAGACCGGCGGCCCGAACTATGTCCATAACTTCTGCCTTGCGCCGTTTATGTACGACCGAGCTGCCAAGCAGCTCAATCCGACGCTGCTCCAAACCTATTACGAAACATTCGCGTCGGCGGTCGTGCCGGGCGCGGTGCGGATCGAAACCACGCGCTTTGCCGATTGCATCGACGCTACCGCGTGGAAGCAGCCGGACGGCGCCGTCGTTCTGCTGCTGTTGAACCGCACGAAGGAGGAACAGTCCGTCGTCGTGCGCATCAACGACGACGAAGCCGAAGCCGCGCTCGCCCCGTTCGCGCTCGAAGCCTTCCGGATCGAGAGATAAAACTGCAAAAAGCAAGTGCCGCAGGAACCCCCGCGGCACTTTTGCGTATTGGATTCTGTTTACTGCGCCCGACCTTTGGCCCTGCGGCGCTTTACGCCGCGCACGATCAGGAACACGACCAAGGCGACAAGCAGCAGCAAAACGGCGAGCACAACGATCACGATGATGAGGAAGGATCGACCGAGATCCATGACCTCGCCGATGACGGGCAGCGTCGTATCATAGACGCGGTCGTTCGCTTCGCCGCGCACCGAGACGCGCCAGACGGTGACGCCGTTTTCCTCGGAGAGCTTTTCGACGCCCGTGATCGCCGCCGCATCCAGATTGCAGGCGGGGCGGGCGTAGGTCGTCATTTCGAACATGCTCTTGGCATTCACGGGATAATCCATGACCGCGCCGAACGGGAACACAAACCCCACGTCAAGCGGGAACGTCGGAATGTGCGGCGAGCGGAGCCAATAGCCCGCGTCGGTTCCGCGATACTGCGCCACGCGCGCTTTGTTTTCCGTAAAGCCGTAGGCCTCGCTTGTCAGCTCCGCTACCGACGGAATAAACAGCCGATCCCCTTGCAAAATGTTTTCGGCGGGGTCGAAATCGACCGTGCCGTTGGCCGCGCCGGGCAACGGAATCGAAAAGCCCGGAATCACAATCGCATCGTCGGATGCAACGGTCGGCAGCAGCGCGCCTTGCTCGGCCTCGGTAAAGTGTGCCGAAAGGAACGCCTCGCACCAGCTTTGGATATCGCTGCCTTGGTAGTCGGTTGCGCCGGGGTGCGCCGCGGCAAACGTTTCGCCGCGATCCGAAAACGATACCGTCACATCCCCGATATCCCGAAACAGCAGCACATTCCCGTCCTCGCCGCCGATCAGGTTCAGCGAAAGCAGGAACATTCCGTCCGCGCCGGTGTTCGTGTGCGCGGCGTCCAATACAAGCCACTTGCCGTCAAACCCGCATTTCTCGTCCGGCGTGCCGAAGCAGATCACGTCGCCCGCCTTGATTTCGTCTACATCGTCCGCATACACCGGCAGCGCCGCCAGCAGCAGGACAGCCGCCAGCAGCCACGCGGCGATTCGTTTGCAGCTCTTCATTTTTCCAAACCTCCGTTTTCGATACGTTCATCCTACCGCAAAACCATGAACCGAAAAGAAACTGCACCGTATCTTTTTCGTAAAAAAGATTCTCCCGCTAAATCGTGGGAGAATCCAAAGCATGTTTGTCATGGTTTACGGCTCAAGCACCGGGTCGGCCTTCGTGCCGATGCGGATCTGCTTGGTGATCGCTTCGTAGGTCGTCGATTCCTCATAGACCGTGCGGACGAACTTTTTATCCTTGTATTCGTCAATGTAGGTCATCACGATATACCCCTCGGCGCCCTTGCGCTCGATGATCGGCGCGTCGCTCACATACATCGTCTTGTCCTTGATGTATTCCTCGGTGATCGGCAGCACCTCGATGATCTCGCTGCGCTGCTTATAGGTCACGCCGCTGTCAAACGCCGTGCCGTAGACCTCCACGTGGATATCCTTCTTGCGCGACGAGCCGGAGTTGCGCGTGATGTAGCAGAAGACGTACAGCGTATCCTTCGTGTTGTTCTGGAACTTAAAGTCGATATGCCCGTCGTCCACGGTCGCGTCCCAGCCCTTGTCCACGTAATCGACCATCATCGTGTGCGCGCGGCGCGAAACGATCTTGATGTTCGCCAGCAGCAGCGCATTGTACATCGTCGTGGACAGCTGACACACGCCGCCGCCCGCTTCGGGCCGGTGCGAGCTCTTATAGATCGCGTTTGCAAGCGCCCAGCCGTTCTTTTCGGTACGCTTGCCGGTCGTGTTGTTGTAGCTGAACGTTTTGCCGGGTTCAAGCCGGATCACGTTCATCAGACCGACGGCCTTGGAAATATTGATGTCGCGGTTCTGCCGGTTCAACACCAGATCCTCGTCGGTGCTCGATGTGCCGGTGAAGTAATACGTGGTCGAAAACTCGGACAGCTTCGTCGTCTTTTTCTTCCAGTCCGCAGCGGTCACGGCGGGGGCGGAGATCGTCACCTCCGGCCGGATCTCGGCGGTATAGCGCCCGGCGTTCAGCGCCTCCTCGACCTGCCGCAGCACGTCCTCGGTATCGACCGCCATGCCGTTGACGCCCTCCGTATACTTGAAGTACGGCTGATAGTATGTCTCACCGCTCGACTTGATCACGTTTTCCTTGAACGCGATATCGCAGGTCGCGTTCACCGCATGGTTCGGCAGCTGTTCATTCAGCTCGGTCAGCGCTTCCTTCAAAAGCGCGTCGTCGTAGGTCAGCGGAACGGCAAGGGAGGCACGGCCCTGCGCCTCGGCGGCTTCGATGAGGCGATCCTCTAAAGCAGCTTCGTCGTAGGTCATGCCGAGCTTATCGGCGGTCAGCAGCATCGAATATTGATCGTAGGCCACCGTGATCCCGACCGACTGCATCTGCGTCTCAATCCCGGCCTTTACCGCATCCCGCGCGGCGGCAACGGTCAGCCCGCGCACGGGGACGCCGTTGATATCGGCGTTCGCCGCGATCACGGACGCGTCGGTGATCGGCTCCGGCGTCGGGGCGGGGGTCTCGCTTGCACCCGGCAGGATGGCGTGCCCGTTATCGCAGGAGGAGCAGCCGCGCACCGCGGTCACGATCAGCACGGATACGCCCAAAACGATCACCGCGAACGCAAGAAACAGCACCGCAAGCGTCAGGATGCGGCGTTGTTGCTTTTGTTTTTTTGTCAGCCGATGCGACTTGCCGGCGGTCCTGTGCGCGGCGGTCGTTCGCGTGGCCGTGCCGGAACCGGTGTGGGCGGTCTTTGCGCTGCCCGTGCGCCTGACCGTGCTCCTTGCAGCGGCCTTTGCGGATCCCTTTGCGGCGGTCGAACGGCTCGCGGACGCAGTCCCTTGGGCTTTGCGTTCGGGTTTCGTTTCGTTTGCCATGCGCCTATTATAGCAAATCCTTTTCGGAACGGCAACCGTATAATGGGTCGATTTCACAAGATTTTGCAATTCAGTTACACGCGTTTTGCAAGCCGTTCCGGATCGCGCCGTCCCGCAGCCGCGCCCGGCGGGGGAAACGCTTTACTTTCCGCGCCCGGCATGGTACAATAGTCCGGAATCGGAGGAAAACACACTATGTTTCATATCGTCTTGGTGGAGCCGGAAATTCCGAGCAACACCGGCAACATCTCGCGCACCTGCGCGATCACGAACACCGCGCTGCACCTTGTCCGCCCGCTCGGCTTCTCGACCGACGACAAGGCGTTAAAGCGCGCCGGGCTCGACTATTGGCAGTATCTCACGCTGTATTATCACGACAGCATCGAGGAGGTCTGGGCGCAGTTCCCGAATGCCCGGTTCTTCTATTGCTCGACGCACGCGCACCACCGCTATGACGAGGTGCAGTTCCGGGACGGCGACTTTTTAGTGTTCGGCAAGGAGACGGCGGGGCTGCCAAAGGCGCTTTTAGCCGCGCATGACGATGCCGCGATCCGTATTCCGATGGGAGACGGACAGCGTTCCTTGAACCTTTCCAACAGCGCGGCCATCGTTTTATATGAAGCATTGCGTCAAAATTCGTTTTTTGGCATGAAATAATGAAAAAAACACTTGCAATGTCCCGCACTCTGTGGTAATATTGCAATGTTCGAGTTTTAGCAAGGAGGTGGACTGAATGGGTAAGTTCTGTGAAGTCTGCAAGAAAGGCGTCATGTCCGGTAATCTGGTCAGCCATTCCAACCGCAAGACCAACCGGAGTTGGGCGCCGAATATCCAGACCGTGCACGTCGTCGTTGACGGCCGCGTTCAGAAG
>CAMHJE010000055.1:0-14325 GCA_946185305.1 uncultured Clostridia bacterium
TCCATGGAGCCCATGTCCTTCATCTGCTCCATCTGGTCCAAGAAGTCGTCGAGCGTGAAGGCGTCGGTGCGCATCTTCTTTTCGAGCTCCTTGGCCTTCTTCTCATCGAACGCCTTTTCGGCCTTTTCGATCAGCGTCAGCACGTCTCCCATGCCGAGGATACGGCTCGCCATGCGGTCGGGATGGAACGGCTCAAGGTCGGTCAGCTTTTCGCCGGTACCGGCAAACTTGATCGGTTTTCCGGTGACGGCCCGCACCGAAAGCGCCGCGCCGCCGCGCGTATCGCCGTCCAGTTTGGTGATGATCACGCCGGTCAGCGGAACCGCTTCATCGAACGCCTTTGCTGCGTTGACGGCGTCCTGACCGGTCATGGCGTCGATCACGAGCAGGATTTCCGCCGGATCACATACATCACGGACGCGCTTCAATTCGTCCATCATGTCGCCGTCGATATGCAGACGGCCTGCGGTATCGACAATCACTACGTCAATGAAGTGGGAACGCGCATAGTCGATGGCTTCGACGACGGTCTTTTCGGGCTTTTGCGTGCCGCGCTCGAACACCGGAACCTCGGTCTTGCCGCCGACGACCTTTAACTGGTCGATAGCAGCGGGACGATAAATGTCGCATGCGCAAAGCAGGACGGTCTTGCCGTATTGCTTTTTCAGCAGCGCCGCCAGCTTGCCGCACATGGTCGTTTTACCGGCGCCCTGCAAGCCCGCCATCAGAATGACCGACGGCTTTTTCGGGCCGAAATCGAGCTTGGCGTTCGTGCTGCCCATCAAATTGGTGAGCTCCTCGTTGACGATCTTGATGATCATCTGACCGGGGGTGAGGCTTTCGAGCACATCGGTTCCGACGGCGCGGGTCTCGACGGTTTTGACAAAGTCCTTGACGACGCGGAAGTTTACGTCGGCTTCGAGCAGGGCGAGCTTGATCTCGCGCATGGCCTCGCGCACTTCCTTTTCGGAAAGGCGGCCCTTGCCCGTGAGCTTTTTGAATACGTTTTGCAGCTTCGATGCAATGCCTTCAAAAGCCATGTCAATCCTCCCAAATCTCGTTCAGCGTGTTCATGTACCCGTCCAGCGCGTCCCGTTCGGCCACCGGCAGTTCGACATCGTGGAACCGACGCTGCATCGAAGCGAGCACCGCCCGGTGCTGCGCCTGCTTCTCGACAAGGTGCAGGGCAGACTCATACCCGTGCAATGTGCTCTCGGCACGGGACAGAATATCCCGCACGGCCTGCCGCGTCACGCCCTCGCGCTCGGCAATCTCCGCAAGAGAACAATTCTCGCAGGCGTACTGATCGACTACGCTGCGCTGCCGTTCGGTCAGCAAAGCGCCGTAAGCGTCGAGCAGATTGCCGAGTTCAAAAATGCGTTCCATCGTCCCTCACCTGTAAAGTATTTTTCCTTTACACTTGTTTCATTATACAGGAATTATGGGAAATGTCAAGGAAAAGATGGGAAATGAATTGTAAATTCCTGTCTTTTTCTCGGTTCACCTGTTCCGCTTTCTCATGGAAGCTGAACATTTTCCTACCGTTCCCCTGCAAACAGATTCACGGTCAGCTTAACCGATTCATCCTCCACCGTGCCGATACCCAGAAAAGCGCCGTCCGCATACAGTCGGACGCGTCCCGGCGCAGCAGGATGCACGGTCGTGGAAAGGCCGTTCAGCGTCGGGGTCTTTCGATCGTTTTTGAGCGTGAGCGCGGGCATAAACCGCAGCGCGTCCTCGCAGGAGGTCAGCGTTTCAAGAAGCGTCCCGTCAGCCTTTTTCGCTTGCAGCTCGGCAATCGTATAGGCTTTAGCGAGCGTGAAATCCCCGGAGGCGGTGCGGAGAAGAAACGCCATGTGCGCCGGAACGCCGATGGCGTCGCCGATATCGGCGCAGAGCGTGCGGATATACGTCCCGCGGGAACAGCCGACGCGCAGCAGAAACCGGTTCTCCCCCGTCTGCTCACCGAGCGTTAACGTATCAATCGTAACGGCGCGGCGCTTTTCGGGGATCTCGATGCCCGCACGAGCGAGATCGTAGAGCTTTTTGCCGTTGTACTTCAAAGCCGAATACATCGGCGCGACCTGTTCGCCGTCACCCAAAAAGCGCGGAAGCACGGCTTCGATCATGTCCCGCGTCACAGTGGCGTCGCTGCGGGCGATCACCTCGCCCTGCGCGTCCTGTGAGTCGGTGGCGATGCCGAACGCGATCTCGGCAAGGTATTCCTTGCGTTTATCGACAAGGTAATCAAACAGCCGCACGGCTCTGCCGACGCAGACAGGCAAAGCGCCCGCCGCCTCGGGATCGAGCGTCCCAAGATGGCCGACGCGTTTGGTTTCATAGATTTTGCGCACATCCACCACGGCGTCGCTCGACGACATGGCGGGCGGCTTTAAGACGGTAACGATGCCTTCCATTGCTTCACCGCTTCGATCAAGGCCGGAACGATCTGCGCCTTGGCGCTTTCCATCGGCCCGTCCAACGTGCAGCCCGCCGCACGGGCATGGCCGCCGCCGCGGAACTGCTGCGCCACGACCGACACATCCGCGCCTTGCTTGGCGCGGAGGCTGCCGCGGATGAACCCGTCCGCCGATTCGCGGAGCGTACACGCGATCTCTACCGGCGCAAGGTCGCGCAGATAGTCGATCAAGCCTTCACAATCCGCTTCGTCCGCGCCGCAGCGGTCGAGGTCGGCTTTTGTGACGCACGCGACGGCAACGGATTCGTTTTCATACAGCTCCATCGTCTGCAAGGTATGTGCGATCAAACGACCTTTGTGCACGGGCATCGTGCGGAACAGGCGGCGGTTCAGCTCCGGCAGTTCGATCCCGGCTTCAACAAGCTCGGCAGCGATCCGGAACGTGTCCGGCGTCGTATTGGAATACGCGAAGTTGCCGGTGTCGGTGGCGATGCCGGTGAACAAGCAGGTCGCCATATCCTTGGTGAGCGGCACAAGCAGCTCGACGATCAACCGTTCGATCATTTCGGCGGTCGCGCCGACCTCCTCCACCCAGTCGCCGTCCTTGGTGCGTTTCGGATTCGTGCCGTGATGGTCGATGCAGAAGCGGTAGGGCGCGGCTTCGGTCACGGTTTCGAGCTCTGCAAGGCGGCTGTGATCGGCACAGTCAATGTAGATGGCGGCTTCCGGAACGTGATCCGGGTGCGCCGTAACGGTCTTTGCACCGGGCAGAAACGCCAGATACGGCGGCACAGGATCGACGCACGCGACCGTGACGGTCTTGCCGAGCGCCAGCAGTGCAAGCCGTAAAGCAAGGCAAGAGCCCAACGTATCACCGTCGGGTGAGCGATGGGCTGCCAATAAGAAATCGTTATGCGATTGGATAAAATCTATCGCCGCAAACAGGTTCATTCTTCGGTCTCCTCGTCATCTGCTGCTTTCGGTTCTTCCTTATGCAGGGAGCGAAGCACCTCCGCGATATGCACGGAGTAGGCGATCGAATCGTCACCGACAAACTTGATCTGCGGGACGCGGCGGATCGTCATACGGCTGCCGACTTCATGCTGAATGAAGCCTGCCGCATGGTTCAGCGCGGCGACGGCCTCCTTGGCCGCCTCCTCCGTCTCGCCGTAAACCGATACGTGTGCTTTCGCATATTTGAGGTCCTGCGTGACCTCCATCGCCGTGATGGAAGTGACGGTCGGGATGCGCGGATCCTTCATGTCGAAGATAACCGCGCTCACCGTCTTTTTTAACTCCTCGGCGAGCCGTTCCATTCTGATCTTTGCCATTTATCGCTGTACTTCCTCCATGGTGTAACATTCGATCACGTCATCGACAAGAATATCGTTGAAGTTCTCGATGGAGATACCGCACTCAAAGCCCGCAAGGACTTCTCTTGCGTCGTCCTTAAAGCGTTTCAGGGACGCGATCTTGCCGTCATGCAGGACGATGCCGCCGCGAACGACACGAATCTGTGCGTTGCGAACGACCTTGCCCTCGTTGACGTAAGCGCCCGCGATCGTGCCGACGCCGGAAATGCGGAACGTTTCGCGCACGGTGCAGCGGCCGAGATCGACCTCCTGGAACACCGGCTTGAACATGCCCTTCATGGCGTTCTCGACATCCTCGATGGCGTTATAAATAACGCGGTAGGTACGCACATCGACATGCTCCTTTTCCGCCGCGGCGCGTGCCGTAGAGTCCGGACGCACGTTGAAGCCGATGACGATGGCGTTCGACGCGGAAGCGAACATGATATCGCTGCCGGTGATCGCGCCGACGCCGCTGTGGATGCAGCGGACGCGGACTTCGTCGTTGGACAGCTTTTCGAGCGCCTGCTTGACCGCTTCGACCGAACCGGTCACGTCGCCCTTGATGATGAGGTTCAGGTTCTTCAGCTCGCCCTCGGCCATCTGGCTGAACAGGTCGTCCAGAGAGACCTTCTGCTGCTGCTTGATCTGCGCAGCCTTCAAGCGGTCGCGGCGTTCCTCTGCGACCTGACGGTTCAGCTTGTCGTCGTCGGCGGCAAACAGCACGTCGCCCGCTGCCGGTACCTCATTGAAGCCGAGCACCTCGACCGGGATAGACGGGCCTGCGGCGTTGACCGAACGACCCTTGTCGTCCATCATCGCGCGGACTCTGCCGTAAGCCGTACCGGCAACGATGGTGTCGCCCTTGCGCAGCGTGCCGTTTTGGACAAGCACGGTCGCCACCGGGCCGCGAGCTTTATCGAGCTCGGCCTCGATGATCGTGCCCTTGGCAAGACGGTCCGGATTGGCCTTGAGTTCGAGAACGTCGGCCTGCAAAAGAACCATTTCCAAAAGCTGATCCAGATTGATCTGCTTCTTGGCGGAAACCGGAACGCAAATCGTATCGCCGCCCCACTCCTCGGAAACGAGGCCGTACTCGGTCAGCTGCTGCTTGACGCGGTCGGGATCGGCGGTATCGCGGTCGATCTTGTTGATCGCCACGACGATCGGGACGTTCGCGGCCTTCGCATGGTTGATGGCCTCGATGGTCTGCGGCATGATGCCGTCGTCTGCGGCAACGACAAGGATAACGATATCCGTAACCTGCGCGCCGCGCGCACGCATCGACGTAAACGCTTCGTGACCCGGCGTGTCGATGAACGTGATCTGACGGCCGTTCAGCGTGACGGTATACGCGCCGATATGCTGCGTGATGCCGCCGGCTTCGCCCGCCGTAACGTGCGAGTTGCGGATCGCGTCGAGCAGGGACGTTTTGCCATGATCGACGTGACCCATGATCGTGACAACCGGGGGACGCGGCTTGAGCTTGTCTTCGGGGTCGTTATCCTCGGCGGCCTCGGTCAGAACCTCCTCGAAGGTCTTGGCGATCTGCTGCTCGAGCGTGATGCCGAATTCGCCCGCGATCAGTTCGCAGGTATCGAAGTCTATTTCCTGGTTGATGTTGGCAATAATGCCGAGCATCAGCAGCTTCTTCAAAATTTCATTGGCGGGCTTGCCGAGCTTTTCCGAAAGTTCCTTTACCGTAATCGTTTCGCTCGTAATGACGGCGTGCTCGATCACGACGGGCGCGGGCTTGGCGGCAGGGGCTTCCTGCGAACCGCGCTTCACCTTGCGGCGATTGCCCATTTGGGTATCATCTTCCCATCCGCGTGCGGAGGGACCGGCTTCTTTCTGCATTGTCTTCTTGTTCTTTGCCTTCTTATCTTGATTGTCGTACGTCTTTTTCTTGTCCACGCGTGTGCGCTCGGCGCTCTGCGGCGTATTGATCACGACGGCGCGCTGTCCTGCGGGCGCGGCTGCCTGCGGGCGGTTGCCCTGCTGCTGCGGACGGCCGTTCTGCGTTTGCGGACGGTTGCCCTGCTGCGGTCTTGCGTCGGTGCGCGGCGGGCGATTGTCGGTGCGCTGCCGGTCGCCCTGCGGACGGTCGTTCCGATTCGGGCGGTCGCTTTGCGGACGCACATCGCGGTTTGGACGCGATTCGACGGGACGCGGCTCCGGCTTTTCGATCACAGGCTGCTCCGGCTGTGCCGGTTCGGGCGCCGGTACTGCTGCCGGTTCCGGTTCGGGTGCGAGCGCCGGTTCGGGGGTCGGCTCCGGTTCGGGCGCAGGTTCCTCCTCCACGCCGCCGACATGTACGGCCAAGTCCGTCTCGCTCGCCAAGATGGTTGCCAGACGTTCTTTACGCTCTCGTTCGAGCCGGGCCGCCTTTTCGGCTTCCTCGCGATCGATCAGCTTTCCTTCGGAACGGCGCGCGGAATCGAGCAGCTTTGCAAGCTCCGTCTTGGTGTTCTCCACCGTCGAAAGCATTGCCTGCAGCTCTTCCTTTAATCCCTTTGCCGTATCCAGATAATTGATTGCCATACATTCACCCCCGCTGTTACTGTCTATACCGTAAAATCTCGAAAAAGGATCCCGCGGATTCTTTTTCCGTTATGCTTCGTTTGTCTGCCGTTCCTGATCGAACGCCTTTTCGATCATGGTTTTGAACGCATTGTCCGTAACCGCCATCACGATCCGTCCCGGCTTGCCGATGGCTTCACCGACGGTATCGGTCAAAAGCAGCGGTACGCCGTTTGCTTCGCACCATGCGGCATACTGCGCTTTGGTCGCGTCGGACGCCGCGGTTTCGAGCAGCACGAGCTTTGCTTTTCCGCCCTTGATGGCCTTTTCGGCGGCAAAAGCGCCGCTCTGTGCCTTGCCTGCCTTCATGCAAAGGCCGATGGCGTTATACAGCCGATTCTGCACGGGTTATCTCCCCCATCAGCTCGGACTTGACCTGCTCGGAAAGCCCGGTCTCCAACGCGCGTTCAAGCGCGCGCGTTTTGAATGCTTTTTCCAGGCATTCCTTTTTGGCGCACAAATACGCGCCGCGACCGTTGCGCTTGCCGGTCCGGTCGATCACGGCGGAGCCGTCCTCCGTCCGCACCACCCGCAGCAGCGTATTCTTCGGCTGCATCATGCGGCACGCGACGCACATGCGCATCGGTATCTTCTTCACGGATTACGCCTCCGTCTCGTCCGGCGTCATTTCGTCCAGCACCGCATCGGCCTGCGACTGGCTCTTGATGTCGATCTTCCAGCCGGTCAGCTTGGCGGCCAGTCGCGCATTCTGTCCCTCCTTGCCGATGGCAAGCGAAAGCTGCGAATCCGGCACGATCACGCGCGCGGCCTTCTCTTCTTCGTTGACGTACACCATCAGCACCTTTGCCGGGCTCAGTGCCTTGGCAATGTAGATCGCACTGTCGCTGTCCCATTCGATGATGTCGATCTTTTCATTGAACAGCTCGTTCACGATCCGTTCCACGCGCTGTCCTCTCTGCCCGACGCATGCGCCGACCGCGTCCACCTGCGGATCCGTCGAATGAACGGAAACCTTGGTTCTAAAGCCCGCTTCGCGCGCAATCGCCTTGATCTGGACGACACCGCTCATGATTTCCGGCACCTCCAGCTCGAACAGGCGCTTGACAAGGCCCGGATGCGTGCGGGAAACCAGCACCTGCGGCCCCTTATTGTCCTTGCGGACCTCGAGGACGTAGACCTTGAGACGCTGATTGTTCTCGTACGTTTCGCCGGGAATCATTTCGTTCGCGGTCAAAACGCCGTCGGTCTTGCCGAGCTCGACAAAGGCGTTGCCCTTTTCGATGCGCTGCACGATCGCGGTGAGGATCTCATTTTCGGTTTCCTTGTACTCCTCATAGATGTTGCCGCGTTCGGCCTCGCGGATGCGCTGCACCATGACCTGCTTGGCGGTCTGCGCGGCGATGCGGCCGAAATCCTTCGTGAACGCTTCCTCCTCCAGCACGTCGCCGAGCTCATACAGCGGATTGATCTTCTTCGCCTTGGCGAGGGAGATTTCCTGCGACGGGTTTTCGACCTTCTCCACAACGGTCTTGGAGGCCCAGATGTGGATTTCGCCGGTCGAGCCGTCGATCTCGGCGCGGACATTGCCGGTCGAGTTGTAGTTGCGCTTATACGCAGAGCAAAGCGCCGCTTCAAACGCGTTCAGAAGCACGTCCTTTTTAATGCCGCGTTCCTTTTCGAGCGCGTTCAGAGCATCAATAAATTCTGCATTCATGGCTTGGTGTTTCTCCTTTGTCGGTCGGGTATCTTATTCAAATCGAATGTAGGGACGAATCAGAGCGCAGTCCTTTTTGGCAACGGTGAGCGTTTTGCCCTTGTCGGTCGTGATCGTGAAGGTATCGGCGTCGAACGCGGTCAGCGTGCCGACCCATTCCTTCTTCTTCTCGACCGGGGCATAGAGGCGCACCTCCATCTCCTTGCCCATGGCGCGTTCATAGTCGCGCTCCTTTTTCAGCGGCCGATCAATCCCGAGCGAGGACACGGACAGCGTGTATTCCTGCTCGATGGGATCGTTCTCGTCGAGAATCGGCTCAATCGCGCGGGACACGGCTTCGCAATCGTCAATCGTGACGCTGCCTTCCTTGTCGATGTAGTAGGTCAAAACCCAGTCGCCGTATTCCTTCACAAACTCCACATCGCAGAGCTCGAAGCCCATCGACTCCACAAGCGCCTTGGCAAGCTGTTCACAAACTTCTGTCGTTTTCATCGTTCCCTCAAAACGAAAGAGTGAGGTTTTTCCCCACTCCTTCAAGTTCAACATTCCAACATGAACGTATTATAGCATACGCCTTTGGAAATTGCAAGTAGTATTTCGCTTTTTACAGCCGCGCCCGCGCGATGCGCAGAACAGCGGCTTCAATTCCCTTTATGCAGGATGTGATCGACCTTGGCGAACATCCGCCGTTCATCGTCGGTCCATTGCTCCGGCGGCTTCGGTTCCGTCCGAAGCTGCGTGTTGGCGTAATGCACCGCTGCAATATAGCCGAGCGCCGCTGCGATGCCGAGCACGACGAGATTCCACGGCTCAATCGCGGGAATCGCAAAGCTGAACAGCGTCAGCACCACGCCTGCGGTGAACACGCCGGTCGCCGTCTTGCCGTACCAGTCGGAATAAGCAACCTTGTGCCGCGACAGCATGTAGGCACCGCCGAGCATCATCAGCAGCTCCTTCACCGCTACCAGCGCAAAAATCACCGCATAGACGGTCGCGCTGACGGCAAACGATGGATCGTAGGCCGCGAGCAGATACTTTCCGATCAGAATACACACAAGCGCGGTCACGCCCATCAGCTTGTCCGCAATCGGGTCGAGGATCTTGCCGAGTGGAGTGATCCAGCCGAACGTGCGCGCTAAAAAGCCATCCAAAATATCCGTTACAAACGCAATCGCATAGATTGCGATCGGCACCCAAAAGGCGGCAAACCCGACCGAATTGGACGGGTCTGTCGCAATGCTCACCGCCGCGAAGAACTGCCATGCAAAGATGCCGGTCAGCACAATTCTCAGCGACGTTAAGATATTCGGGATATGCTTCATCAGCAGGTCAAGTCCTCTACGTACACTTCGCGGACCGCGTTTTCATCCTCCGGCTCCTCCACGGCAGCGGGCGCGTTCTTCGCCTTTTCGGCCGCGTCGCGCGCATCGAAGAACTTAGTCGCCACCTGCGGGAACAGCGCGTAGCTCAGCACGTCCTCTTCCTTGCGGGCGCGATCCTTGATCTCCTCGCGGTACTTGTCAAGCTCCGGCTCCAGGAGGTCGGCGGGACGGCAGGTAATGATCTCCGCGTCGCCGATGGCCTTGCGGCGGACTTCCTCGTTGACCTCGCCGGGCAGACGGCCGTATTCGCCGCGCAGCAGCGCCTTGGATTCCTTGGTGAAGCTCTTGTAGCGGCCCATCAGCACGTTCAGCACGGCCTGCGAGCCGACGATCTGACTGGTCGGCGTGACAAGCGGCGGATAACCGAAGTCCTTGCGGACGCGCGGCACCTCGGCCAGCACGTCGTAATAGCGATTCTCGGCGTTCGCCTGCTTCAGCTGGCTGATCAGATTGGAGAGCATGCCGCCGGGGACCTGATACAGCAGCGTGTTCGTATCGACACGCAGCGACTTATCGGAGATCAAGCCTTCCTTCTTCATGCGGTCGAACACGGTGCGGAAGTGCTTCGCGGCCTCGGACAGCGCGTTCAGGTCAAGGCCCGTATCACGCTCATGTCCCTTCAGCGTAGCGACCAAAGGCTCGGTCGCGGGCTGCGAGGTGCCGTTGCCGAACGGCGACAGCGCAGTATCGACGATATCGACGCCAGCCTGCATCGCCATCAGATAGGTCATGTCGCCCGTACCGGTCGTGTTGTGGGTGTGCAGATGGATCGGCACATCGACTTCGGATTTGAGGCGCTTGACGAGCGAATACGCGTCGTAGGGCAGCAGCAGGTTTGCCATGTCCTTGATGCAGATCGTATCCGCGCCCATCTGGACAAGCTCCTTGGCGAGTTTTATGAAGTAGTCCTCGGAGTGCACCGGAGAGGTCGTATAGCTGATCGCGGTTTCGCAGATGCCGCCGTACTTTTTGGTGTACTTGATCGCGGCCTCTAAGTTTCTCGGATCGTTCAGCGCGTCGAAAATACGGATCACGTCGATACCGTTTTCGATAGCCTTGCGGCAGAACTGCTCGACAACGTCGTCGGCATAGTGCTTATACCCGAGGATGTTCTGGCCGCGGAACAGCATTTGCAGCTTTGTGTTCGGCAGGTGCTTGCGCAGGGTGCGAAGACGTTCCCACGGGTCCTCGTTCAGAAAGCGCAGGCAGGCATCGAACGTTGCGCCGCCCCAGACCTCCAGCGACCAGTAGCCGATGGAATCGAGGATCTCGCAGGCGGGCAGCATGTCGGAAATCCGCATACGCGTCGCGGCGAGGGACTGGTGGGAATCGCGCAGGATGGTATCGGTAATGTACAGTTTATTGCTCATTTCTTACCTCCTTACCGGAACAGCGAGAGGAACACGCCCGCAGCGATTGCGGAGCCGATCACGCCCGCCACGTTCGGGCCCATGGCATGCATGAGCAGGAAGTTCTTCGGGTTCTCCTTCTGACCGACGACCTGGCTGACGCGCGCGGCCATCGGAACGGCGGAAACGCCTGCGGAGCCGATCAACGGGTTGATCTTCTGCTTTAAGAACAGGTTCATGAACTTCGCAAGCAGGACGCCGCCGGCGGTGCCGCCCATGAACGCGATCACGCCGAGCAATACGATAGCGAGCGTGGTCCAGTTGAGGAACGTGGACGCAGTCGCGGTCGCGCCGACGCAGACGCCGAGGAAGATCGTGACGATGTTGCAAAGCTCGTTCTGCACGGTCTTACTGAGGCGCTCGGTAACGCCGCACTCACGGAACAGGTTGCCGAGCATCAGGCAGCCCACCAACGGCGCGGCAGACGGAACGAGCAGCGAAACGAAGATCGTAACGACGATCGGGAACAGGATCTTTTCAGCCTGCGAAACAGGACGAAGCTGACCCATGACGATCATGCGCTCCTGCTTGGTCGTCAGCGCCTTCATGATCGGCGGCTGAATGACCGGCACAAGCGCCATATAGGAATACGCCGCAACGGCGATCGGGCCTAAGAATGCAGGCGCCAGCTGCGAGGTGACGAGGATAGCCGTCGGGCCGTCCGCGCCGCCGATGATACCGATGGACGCCGCGATGTTCTGAATGGCGGTGCCCTGCAGGTTCATGAAGGGAAGCTGGAAGGCAAGGATGGCAAGCGTGAACGCGACATAGATGCCGAGCTGCGCCGCAGCGCCGAGAAGCAAGGATTTCGGATTGGCGATCAACGGGCCGAAGTCGGTCATCGCGCCGACGCCCATGAAGATCAGGCACGGATAGATGCCGAGCTTGACGCCGAGATACAAATAGTCCAAAAGACCGGTCTTGGACGAATCCGCCAAGTCCTCCCAATGCACATGCCCGCCGGAGAACAGCTCCTCATGGAACAGACCTGCGCCGGGCAGGTTGGTGAGCAGCATACCGAACGCGATCGGAACGAGCAGCAGCGGCTCGAACTTTTTTACAATCGCGAGATACAGGAGCGCGCACGCGACGGCGATCATAATGATGCATTTCCAGTTATCGCCGACAAAGAGCTGTGCGAACCCCATTGATTGTAAGAAATCAAGAATGGTATTCCAGATCATAGGCGGCCTCGCTTATGCGATGGTGCAGAGCAAGGTACCGCTTTCCACCGTGGAACCCTTGGCAACGGCAACGGAGGTCACCTTGCCCGCGCAGGGCGCAAGAATTTCGTTTTCCATCTTCATGGCTTCGAGGATCATGAGCTGCTGACCCTCCTTGACCGTGTCGCCTTCCTTGACCGCGACGGACAGAATGTTGCCCGGCATCGGAGAGGTCACCTTTTCACCGGCGCCGGCAGCCTTGGGCGCGGCGGGAGCGGCAGCGGGCGCGGGAGCGGCAGCGGGCGCTTCCTTGACGGCCTTCGGGTCAATTTCCTCGACCTCAACTTCGTACTTGGTTCCGTTGACATTGATTAAAAACTTACGCATGATTTGCTTCCTCCATCAATTTCCTTAATCGACTTTTTTCATAGATAAGATACGGATGCCGCTGACCTTTGTGCCCATCACGGTCGCAAGCGCGGCGCTTACGGCGGCGACAAGCTCGCCGTGGTTCGGCTCGGGCGCAGCCTTGACGGCGGGCGCGGCCGGTACGCGAGCGGGCGCAGGGGCGGGCGCTTCCTTGCCGGAAACCTTTTCCATGATGACGCCCATCAGCTTGACAATCGCCACAAGCGCGATAAGGCCGACGAACACGATGCCGAGGCCCAGCAGGAATGTCAGCAGCGTATCCATGGCGAGATTGTCCGTAAAGGACAGTGCCCCGGATGCTGCCTGTTCATACAGCATAGTTTCTACCTCCATGTTGTTTGTAGTCGGGATATCTCATTTCTCTCCCTCTTACTGACATATTCTCCGTTTTTCCTCTTTTTCCTTTTTTTGTCGAAAAATAATTCCGTATATTTTATGTATAATATACCCCTGCGGAGCAGACCCTATCCCCATGATCGTTCTGTATGCGCTGTTTGCTCTGCTGCTCCTTGTTCTGCTGCTCTCGGTGCCGGTCGTCGTCACCGCGACCGCCCGTCTGAGCCCCAAGGGCGGCGTTGTGTTTGTTCGCTTTCATCTGTTCGGTGCGATTCCCGTGCCGTTCCGTCTGCGTCTGCATCTGCTGTCCGAGCCGTATCTTTCGATCCGCGTGCTCGGCCGCACCTATCCCCTGCTCTCTCCGAATCCTCCGCCCGCCCCGAACCCGCGCGCATGGCAGATCGAGCGCATCGACCTAAAGGTCACGCTCGGCATCGAGGGCGACAACGCGCGCACTGTGGAAACGCTCGGCCTGTTATGCGGCGTCTTTTCGATGCTGCTGCCGCGCGTGTGTCGAAGGGGACGCGTCACGCCGCGTCCCGCGTTCGATTGTGCCGTATTCCGTCTGTCCGCCGAGCTGGTCGGGCTGCTTTATCCGATCTTCTTTTTACTCCCGCATCGAAAAGCAAGGGCCGCGCATGGCAAGGTGCCGCGCTCTATGCCGCAGCCCGCCGCATAAAGTTGCCTTAAGATGCGCAATCTAATGCAAAATACAGAAAAGAGGTACTTTCATGTCTCCCGTTGAAACCATTCTCCAAACCACGATGAACGAGATCAAGAACATCGTGGATGTGAACACGATCGTCGGCGATCCGATCTACGGCGAGGGCGGCGCGGTCGTGCTGCCCGTATCCAAGGTCAGCCTCGGTTTCTTTACCGGCGGCGGCGATTTCCCGACCCAGACCGTACAGCACCAGAGCGACAAGGCCACGCCCGGCGCAAAGGATTATCCGTTCCTTGGCGCAAGCGTCGTCGGCGTGACGATCACGCCCAAGGCGTTCCTTTGCATGCGCTCCGGCAGTACGACGATCCTGTGCGCCGACTGTGACAGCGCCGTTGACCGGCTTGTGCAGATGATCCCCGGCGTCATCGAGGAAGCCAAGCAGGTCGTCAAAACATGCCGGACGCAGACCGGCAAAGCAAAGCCCGCCCCGGAGGACGAACCGTGCGCACCGTGCGAGCAGCCGTAACCGCGCTGCTTGCGGTCCTTCTTTCCTTGCCCGCATTTTCTCTTGCCGAATCTGAACCCTCCCTTGCCCCGCCCGCCGTTTCCGCCGAAAGTGCGTTTTTGATGGAGGCGTCGTCCGGCCGCATACTGCTGGAAAAGAACGCAGACAAGCGCATGGAGCAGGCGAGCACGACCAAGATCATGACGGCGCTCGTCGCCATCGAAGCGGGCGGGCTTGACCGCATCGTGACCGTTACCGAAGCGGCTGCCGGAACCGAGGGCTCGTCGATCCACCTGAAGGCCGGCGAAACGCTGCCGCTTTTAGAACTGCTGTATGGGCTGATGCTGCAAAGCGGCAACGACGCGGCGGTCGCCATTGCGCTTGCGGTGGACGGCAGCGTGGACAAATTCG
>CAMHJE010000056.1:0-13752 GCA_946185305.1 uncultured Clostridia bacterium
TTTACCGCGGCTTTATGGCTGTTCTGAACGAGGAAGATATTTCCGCCGCAAAGCCGGAGGAGCAAAAAGCGGAAGAAACGCAAACCTTCCTCGGCGAGGAGCAAGGGGAAAGCGCAAACCTTGAGGTGATGAACACCGAGGATATCGAGTTCGGATACTGCTCCGAATTCTTCATCATCCATCTCAACGATGGCTTTTCGGACGATGATTACGAAGCCATCAAGAACCACTACGTTGAGATCGGCGATTCCGTTGTGGTCGCCCGCGGTGATGATTTTGTCAAGGTGCATGTACATTCCAACTGCCCCGGCAATATCCTTCAGTATGCCTTGCAGTACGGCGAGCTGGATCGTATCAAGATCGAGAACATGCGCGAGCAGAACCGGCAGCTCTTGGCGGCGAGAAAGCACGACGAGAAAGAATACTCGATTCTGGCCGTTTCTGCCGGCGTCGGCATCGACGAGGTTTTCCGCAGCATCGGCGTCGAGCATCTGATCTCCGGCGGACAGACCATGAACCCGAGCATTGATACCATCGTGAACGCGGTCAAGTCCTGCAATGCGCGCAACGTATTTGTCCTGCCGAACAATTCCAACATCATCCTTGCCGCGCAGCAAGCCATGGAGCTTTGCGAATGCAACGTGATCGTGCTGCCGACCAAGACGATTCCGCAGGGCATTTCGGCGGCGATGGCGTTCAACCCGGATGCTTCGGCAGAAGAAAATGAAGAAGCAATGACTGAAGCCATTCATCAGGTCGTTTCCGGCGCCGTGACGTATGCGATCCGCGATACGAGCTTCAACGGCACACACATCTGCGAAGGCGATATCATCGGCTTGATGGATAACGAGATCGTGACGGTCTGCAAAAACGTAAACGAAGCCGTTCGTGATCTGATCGGACAAATGACCGAAAAGTGCGGTGTGGAGGATCCAATCGTCAATCTGTATTATGGCGAGAATGTGGAAAGCGAGAATGCCGAGGCGCTTGTCGAAATTCTGTCCGCACTCAATCCAAACAGCGAATTTATTCTGACGCCGGGCGAACAGCCGCTTTACTACTACTATTTATCGGTTGAGTAACCGCATGAGCCGTCCGAAAAGACGGCTCTTTTTTATGGAATTATCGGAATTAAAAGGCTTTGGCCCCAAAAGGCTCGCATTGCTGCATCAAATGGGAATAGACTCCTGCGAAACGCTTGTGCGTTATTTTCCGCAGGAGTATTTGAATTACGATCAGCATGACAGGATCGCCGACGCGCAGGAAGGGGACACGGTCACATTACAGATCAAGATCTTATCGGATCCGACGCTTGCGTACATTAAAGGCAGAAGCATCGTTTCGGCACGCGCTGCGGATGAAAGCGGAAAGCTGTCTATCCGATGGATAAATCAGCCGTATCGCAAAACGCAGATTGCCGTTGGGGAAACCTACATCGTGCACGGTCGCGTATCCCAAAAGCGCGGAACCGTGCTCTATAATCCGCAGATTCAAAAAGAAGCGGCAGGGATTGTCCCTATCTATAACCTGCCAAAGGGCTTGACACAGCCGGTTTTTCGTGCAGCGATGGGAGAAGCGATCCGAGCTGTGATGCCGGAGGAACGCCTTTCGCCGGAATGGCGCGAGCAATTTGATCTGCTGCCTGTAAAGGAAGCCTTGTATACCGTGCATTTTCCAAAGGACATGCTTTCTTTGCAGCGCGCCAAATACCGGTTTCAATTTGAGAGCACGCTGTTTTACTTTCTTGCGGTCTACGCATTCCGGGAGCGTGCGCAGCTGCAAAACGGGTTTGCTTTCGAGACGGAAGGTATCCTGGAAAGATACGTGCAAAAGCTGCCGTTCACTCCTACCGACGCACAAATGCGCGTTATGCGGGAGGTAGAAGCGGAGCTTGGTTCGCATACCGCCATGAATCGTTTGATACAGGGCGATGTCGGATCCGGCAAAACGGTAATTGCGGAATATGCGCTTGCTGTTGCCGCCGCCAACGGCAAACAGGGCGTATTGCTTGCGCCGACGGAAATTCTGGCGCAGCAGCACTACCGCACAATGCAAACGCTGTTCGGAAGCACCGTTGTTCTGTATACCGGAAGCCTGTCGCAAAAGACCAGACGGTTGGCCCTCGAAAAACTCGAAGCCGGTGAAGCACTTGTGGCGGTCGGTACCCACGCGCTCTTGTCGGACAATGTGCATTTTCATGATCTCGGCGTTGTGATTACCGATGAACAGCATCGTTTCGGCGTCGGGCAGCGGGCAAAGATGGAGGCCAAGGGCATACGGCCCGATGTGCTGGTCATGTCTGCAACGCCTATCCCTCGAACACTCGCCTTGATGCTGTATGCGGACTTATCGCTTTCTATCGTGGACGAGATGCCGGCGGGATGCTTGCCGGTCAAGACAATGTTTGTCCCCAAGACCAAAAGAGAAGCGATGTATCGCTACATCCGCGAACAGCTTCATCATGATCAGCGTGCCTATGTCGTTTGTCCTTTGATCGACGAAACGGAAGGATATGAGGGACTTTCGGCGCATGAGCTGCATGACGAGCTGCAAGCTTTGCTTCCGGATTGCAGGATCGGCTTGCTGCACGGGCGTATGAAGGATGAAGAAAAGAATGCTGTGATGGAGGCGTTCCGTACCGGCGAATATCCGATACTTGTCAGTACCACCGTGATCGAAGTCGGCGTGGACGTTAAGGAAGCTACGTTTATGGTAATCGAGGGTGCGGATCATTTCGGCCTTGCAACGCTGCATCAGTTGCGAGGCAGAGTCGGCAGAAATGATTTGCAATCCTACTGTTATCTGTTATGCGATAAGCCGACACAGAATGCACGGGACAGGATTTCGGCAATGGTGTCCTCGAACGACGGCTTTTTCCTCGCGCAGCAGGATATGGAAATGCGTGGCTACGGGGATCTGTTCGGAGTACGGCAAAGCGGAGACGGGGAGATCGGGGGCATGCTTCGTTCCTGTTCGACAGAGCTTTTGGAGAAGGCCTCCGAAGCGGCAAAGACGATCATGCAGACGCCGTCTTTGGCCAACAATGAATTGCTCGAAGCCGCAGTAAAACAATATGAGGTTGCCAATATCGCTCGAAATTAAAAAATCGCCGTATATGCGGCGATTTTTTTATCGATCGATCCATCTATCTCATCATGGAGAAAGAATCAACCATGTCATTTTCGATTGTCAACATTATTTGATGTTCTTCTCGGCGTATTCGATCATACGCTTTACCATTTCGCCGCCGATGCTGCCCGCTTCGCGAGAGGTCAATTCACCGTTCTTATCGGGGTTCAGATCGATGTTCAGGGAGGACGCAACCTCCGCCTTCAGATCCTGCAGATTGCTCTTGCTGTTGTTCGAATTACCGGAATTCGTATTCTTGCTTGCCATGTATTTCACCTCCTTATCGGTTGATGGTCTTATGATTTCCGTTTCGACGGATTTGCATACCATCCAATTTTTGACTGTGCGGAAAACTGCTATCTTGTGCATAGGCGGTTTTTGTTGTATAATAACATGAATTGTTATGGAGTTTCACGATTATGGATCAAAGAGTATTTGTATCGAAGGAAGAAATTGAACGGCAAATGGCGCTGTGCGACCGCCTGCATTGCGAGATTGCACCGCGGGGTCTGCGGTTTTATATCGAAACATTCGGCTGTCAAATGAATGTACGGGACAGCGAAACCATGAAGGGGATTCTTGTCCGCATGGGGTATGCCGAGGCGGAAAGCAAGGAGCAGGCCGATTTGATTTTGTTTAATACCTGCTGCGTGCGCGATCATGCCGAAAAGCGTTTGATGGGCAACATCGGCGCATTGAAAGAACTGAAAGAGAGCAATCCGGCATTGATCATCGGTATCTGCGGCTGTATGATGCAGCAAAAGGGCATGGCGGAACGGATGCTGAAGCGTTCTCCGCATGTCAGCCTGGTTTTCGGGCCGAATGTTGTATTTCGACTTCCGGAGATGCTCGAACGCGTGTTGAACGGCGAACGTGTCCGCATGACGGATGAGGAGCACTTTGCCATCGCCGAAGGACTCCCGCGCGTACGCGACAACGTGCGCAGCGCGTTCGTCAATATTACTTACGGCTGCAACAACTACTGTACCTATTGCATCGTGCCGTTCGTGCGTGGACGGGAGCGCAGCCGGAATTATGAGGACATTCGTGCCGAAGTCGAATCACTCTGTGCGGAGGGCATCACGGAAATCACGCTGCTCGGTCAAAATGTGAATTCCTATGCCAACGATTTGCCGGAGGGTTCTTTTGCCGAACTGCTGTATAAGCTGAACGATGTGCCGGGCTTGAAACGCCTTCGCTTTATGTCGTCCCACCCGAAGGATCTAACAGATGATGTGATACGGGCGATTGCAGAAAACGATAAGGTATGCCACCATGTTCATCTTCCGGTACAGTCCGGCAGCAACGAAATACTAAAGCGGATGAACCGTAAATACACGCGGGAACAATATTTGGAGATCATACGCAAGCTGCGCAAGGCAATTCCCGATATCGAGTTTACGACGGATATCATTGTCGGCTTCCCGGGCGAGACAGAGGAGATGTTCCAAGAAACGATGTCGCTTGTCCGGGAAGTTGGATACGCCGCCGCATTCACGTTTGCATACTCACCGCGGTTCGGAACGGCGGCTGCCAAGATGGCCGATCAGATTCCGGAGAATGTGAAGAAACGCCGTTTATATGAGCTGAATGCGCTGCAGGCGGAAAAGACCGTGGAGAACAACGCAAAATATGTCGGTGCCGTCGGTGAACTTCTTGTTGAAGGCTGTGATCAAAGAACCGATGAAACCATGCTGTACGGTAAATTCCGGAATTTCAAAATGGTGTATTTCGCCGGAAAGCCCGAGCAGCTGAATCAATATGTGACCGTGCGCGTACTTCGGACAAGTAAGAACTCGCTGATCGGCGAGCAGGTAGAATCGAATAATGGCTGAGCTGCATGAGTATATCCGGGCATGGCAAGCAGTTCGCAAAAGCCCCGCGCTTTGGCGGATGATTCTTGAAAAAGAAGAAGTCGAGAAGTCTTTACTTGCTTTAAATCGAATCGGTGAAAACGGTAGAGAAGTCATTCAACTCTCGAATGATTTGGTTTATATAGAAGATATCTTATCGCAGAACGAGCTGTACCGCACGTACGTGAACGCGAAAGAAGCATATACGGAAAAATGCAAGCAGGCGCAAAAACCGTCGGCGCGGCCCTGTGCTCAATGCGGCGGTCATTGCAGAAAAGTCAGCAGAAACGGAGAATCATGATGAAGCAGAAATTGTCCCCCATGATGCAGCACTATATGGCGGTCAAGCAGCAGTATCAAGATTGTTTTCTATTTTATCGCCTCGGCGACTTCTATGAAATGTTCTTTGATGACGCCATTGAGGGCTCGAAGATTTTGGAACTGACGCTTACCGGACGCGACTGCGGCTTGGAGGATCGCGCGCCGATGTGCGGCGTTCCGTATCATTCGGTCGATACATACATCCAAAAGATGATCAAGGCGGGGCATAAGGTTGCGATCTGCGAACAGATGGAGGACCCGGCTCTCGCAAAAGGGCTTGTGGAACGCAGCGTCGTCCGCGTGATCACGCCCGGCACCGTGATCGAGGATAAAATATTGGAGAGCGACAAGAACAACTATCTTGTGGCAATCTATTACGGAAAAAACGGAATCGGTTATGCGTTTTCCGATATCTCCGTCGGTTCGTTTTCCGCGTGTGAGATCTACGGCAGTCAAATGGATACGGATCTGTTTGATGAGCTGAACCGTCTGAATCCGACCGAGATCATCGCTAACGAAACGCTGTTTGAGAATACGTTTTTGACAAAGCGGATTCAAAGCGCATTTTACCTCGAGAAGCTGCCGGATATCCGATTCAATCCGAACCAATGCGCAGAGCGTTTGCAGTCTCATTTCCGCGTGAACGGGCTGTCCGGATTCGGCATGGAGGGGAAGCCGCTTGCCATCGGCGCTGCCGGCGCGCTTTTGCAGTATCTTGAAGATACACAAAAGAATTCGCTGTCGCATATCCATTCGATTCGTTATTTGAATCGATCCGGCTTTATGCAGTTGGACGTGGCGACACGTTTGAATTTGGAATTGACGGAGCCGCTGCGCTATGACGGCGACCGTAAAAAGACGCTTCTGTACCTGCTGGACGCAACCAAGACGCGCATGGGGGCGAGAAAGCTGCGGACGTGGATCGACTGCCCACTGCAAAGCAAGGAGGCTATTGAAAGCCGTCTTGATGCGGTAGATACGTTTTACCGTGATATGCGGACGCGGAAATCCCTGCGTGAATATCTGGATTCCGTTTACGATATCGAACGGCTGACCAGCAAAATCGCCTACGGGACGATCAACCCGAGGGATTGCATTGCGCTTGCCGAATCGCTCCGGCAAATCATTCCGATCACCATGCTGCTCAGCGGGATTCCTGCGGCTTCGATCGACTATATCGTCCGGAATTTGGACGCCATGGATGATATCGTTGCCTTGATCGACGATGCAATAGACTCGAATCCGCCTGCATTGATGAAGGACGGCGGATATATCAAGCCGGGGTATAGCGCAGAGATAGACGAATTACGTTCCATTTCCACTGATTCCAAGAAGTGGCTGGAGGAGCTTGTTGCGCGCGAACGGGAGTCCACAGGGATCAAAACGCTGCGGGTCGGCTACAACCGCGTATTCGGATATTATTTGGAGGTAACGAAATCCTTCGTCTCGCAGGTCCCGTATTATTATGAGCGCCGACAGACGCTGACGAATGCCGAGCGGTATATCACACCGGAATTAAAGCAGCTTGAAGAAAAGATCCTCGGCGCCTCCGACCGGCTGATCGTTCTGGAAAGCGAGCTGTTCGGAAAGATACGCGAGACGCTGCTTTCGACGACGGATCGTCTGCAGCAGGATGCGTCGCTGCTCGCCGAGCTCGATGTATACCAGTCTCTTGCCGAGATCGCTGTATCCAACCGGTATGTCCGTCCGACGGTAGCGGATACGCCGATACTGCATATCGTAAACGGCCGGCACCCGATCGTTGAAAAAACGTTAAAGGAAGATTTCATTCCCAACGATGTGACAATGGACACGGACGACAATCGACTGTTGATCGTGACCGGGCCGAATATGGCCGGCAAATCCACCTATATGCGGCAGATCGCCTTAATTGCGCTGATGATGCACATTGGTTCGTTTGTACCGGCGGATTCCGCGGAAATCGGGATCATTGATCGTATTTTCACACGAATCGGCGCAAGCGATTCTCTTGCATCCGGGCAAAGCACGTTTATGGTGGAGATGAGCGAGATGGCCAATATCGTGAACAACGCCACCAAGGACAGCTTGCTGATTTTGGACGAAATCGGACGCGGCACGAGTACCTTCGATGGGCTCAGCATTGCGTGGTCCGTACTCGAATATATAGCCAATCCCGTGCTTTGCGGTGCTAAAACGCTGTTTGCCACGCACTACCATGAATTGTCGGAGCTGGAGGGAAAGCTGCAGGGCGTCGTCAACTACCGCATCACGGTCAAGGAAATCGGAGACGATATTCTGTTCTTGCGTAAAATCGTTCGCGGCAGTGCGGATAAGAGCTTCGGCATTCAGGTAGCAAAGCTTGCCGGTCTTCCCGAAACGGTCATCGACCGTGCGAAGGAAATTCTGTCCGGCATTGAGCAGAACAACCTTTTGACCAAAGACGCAGGGGAGCGGCAGGCCGGTTCCGTCAATGCCGCGATCAGTCCCGTTGAGGCTTCGATTTTGAAGGATCTGCAAAAGCTTGACTTGGAGCAAATGCGGCCTATCGACGCATTTATGAAACTGCACGAATATCTGGACGCCTTGCGTTCCTGAGGAAAGGAAAGTATGCCGCATATTCATGTATTACAGCCGCATATTGCCAACCAAATTGCCGCCGGCGAGGTGGTCGAAAGACCCGCATCGGTCGTCAAAGAACTGGTGGAAAATGCGATTGATGCCGGCGCTACGGCGATCACCATAGAAATAGAATACGGCGGGATGCGCTCCATCCGCATTGTCGATAACGGATGCGGCATCGAAAAAGCCGACTGCCGCAACGCTTTTTTGCGTCATGCAACGAGCAAGATCTCTTCAACCGAGGATCTTGACCGGCTGACTACGCTTGGCTTCAGAGGCGAGGCGCTCGCTTCGATTGCATCGGTTGCACGCGTTACGATGCTGACATGCACTGCCGATGCAGAAACCGGTACGCGTCTTGTGATCGACAATGGCAAAATCCTCTCGGAGGAGGACGCCGCCTGTGTTCCCGGTACGTCGTTTACGGTCGAGGCTCTGTTTGCATCCGTACCTGCCCGGCTGAAGTTCTTGAAATCTGCAAGAAGCGAAGCCGGGTATATCGGGGACTATGTGGCAAGGATGATTCTTGCTCGTCCCGATATTTCGTTCCGCTATGTTTCTGATGGAAAAACGGTTTATGAGACGTATGGTGATGGCGACCTCTACAATGCGCTTTACTGCGTCTATAACAAGACGATTGCAGACAAGGTCGTTCCGCTTTCCTATGACAACGGATATATCAAGATCGAAGGATATTTGGGACTCCCGGAAATTTCAAGATCGAACCGGACATATCAAACGCTTCTGATCAACGGCAGATATATCCGCTCGTTTTCGATCGCAGCTGCCGCTTTGCAGGCGTATGATACGCGCATCATGATCGGAAAGTTCCCGTTTTTCGTAATTTCGATAACGATTGCGCCGCAGGAATTTGATGTAAACGTACACCCGACAAAGCTGGAGGTTCGCTTTGCGGACGAAACGCGCGTATGCGGCGCTGTTCGCGCAGCCTGCCGGGATGCGCTTTCCTCCTCCGCACAGCACGTCGAATCTGCCTTTGACACCGTTATGCCGAAGGATGCGCAGACCTTTGAGCGGAACGAGCAAACGGAGACGATCCGGACGAATACGCAGCAGGTCGTCTTGCCAAAACCATCGTTTCGTGATTTTGCACCGAACGCTGCGGGAAACATGACATATCGGCCTTCCGGCAATACGGCGTTCACTTTTCATGAACGTCCTGTGACGAAGCCGTTCGTACAGACCGGAAGCATCGGCTCTGTACCGACCTATCGTATCAGTCGTCCGGAAACCGCCCCCAAAGCGCCGCTGCCGTTGCATGAGACGCTCGTTTCCGAGAAACCGATGCAGGTTATCGGCTGTGCCTTCAACGGATATTGGATCGTAGAGCGTGACGATACGCTGTATCTCATTGATCAGCATGCAGCACATGAACGAAGACTGTATGATCAGCTTGCAGCAAGAGAGACAGAAATCGCCTCACAACCGCTGCTTGTACCGTATACGATTCGTTTGACCCCGTCCGAAGCCGACTCTCTTGCAACGCATAGGGCAGAAGTGGAGGAAATCGGATATCGCTTTGATGAAATCAACGGTCTGAATGCATCTGTTTCGTCTGTTCCGGTTTTGAATGGGCTGCAGTTAAAAGAACTGTATCTGCACGAAGTTCTCGCCGTACTCAATGAATACGGCAAACAGACGGTCGATCATATCGTGAAGGAACGTCTGATGCAAAGCGCATGCAAGCATGCGATCAAGGCAGGGGAGCCGATGACGGAAATTGAAATGCAGGCGTTACTGACGGACTATGTTAATGGTGCCGTTCCGCTGACCTGCCCGCATGGCCGTCCGGTCATTATCCGAATCACGAAAACGGAACTTGAAAAGATGTTCCGCCGTATCGTATGACCGAAAAGCCAAAGGTCGTTTGCCTTGTCGGGCCGACGGCGTGCCGTAAAACAGAAGTCTCAATAGCATTGGCAAAGCGACTGAAGGGAGAAATCGTTTCCGCCGATTCGGTCGCCGTTTATCGCGGGCTCGATATCGGTTCTGCTAAACCGACTGTTGCCGAACGGGACGGCATTCCGCATTATATGCTCGACGCGGCGGACATAACCGATACGGATTTCACTGTCGCCGTATTCCGCGAAAAGGCGCGTGCAGCAATAGAAGATATCCTTGCAAGAAGCAAGCTGCCGATCATTGTCGGTGGCAGCGGGCTGTACGCCGACGCGATTTTTTCCGATATGCGCTTCTGTGCGCCCTCAGATCCCTGCGTTCGTGCTGCCATCGAGAAAGACTATGCCATCGATGCAGAAGCCGTATTTGCGCGTCTCAAGCAGGCAGATGCCGTTACGGCGGCTCGGCTGCATATTCACGACGCAAAGCGCGTGATCCGGGCGCTGGAGGTCTATGAAGTGTCCGGGAAACCGTTTTCCGCATGGAACGAGTCGTTCCAAAAGGCACAGGAGGCGGGAGAGACGTACGATATACGTCGTATCGGATTGACGATGCCGCGTGCTTTGCTGTATGATCGGATCGAAAAGCGCGTGGACAGAATGATGGAGAGCGGCTTGCAGCAGGAAGCATATGATCTCTTTGCCAAGGGCTTAACGCCGGATCGCTATACGGCCATGCAATCCATTGGATACGCGCAGCTGTATGATGCGTACTGCGGCCGCTGTACGGTAGAGGACGCAGTTGCCAAGATCAAGCTGGACACGCGTCATTTTGCCAAACGGCAAATGACATGGTTCCGCCGGAATCCGAAAACCGTATGGTTCGGGATTTTACCAAACACCGATATGACAGAATTGCTCGATCAAATCACAGAGGAAATCAACAGAAGATGAATGAAGAAACCCTTGTAAACCGCGCCAAAGAACGCGTATTGCCGCAGCTTGCGGAAGCAGAAAGAATTGCATACGTCTGCTCCGAACGCGTGCTGAAAGCGTTTCAGACGCATCACGTGTCCGCTCGGCATTTCGCACCGACAGAGGGCTACGGTTATGATGACATCGGCCGCGACACGCTCGATGCCATATTCAGCGACGCGCTGCAAACTGAGGATGCTTTGGTGCGTCCGCAAATAGCCAACGGCACGCATGCGATCTTTTTAGCGTTATCCGGCGTACTCGAGCCCGGTAATAAGATCCTTTCCATCACGGATATCCCATACGATACGCTGCAAACAGCCGTCGGACTTACGGACAATGCGCCGAATGCTTTGACACGCTTTGGGATATCTATGGAATCCGTTCCATTTGATACAGCAGGCCATATTGATATCGAAAATGCGTTACGTATACTGAAACAGGATACGTCGATTCGTATGGTGTATGTACAACGGTCGCGCGGGTATGCGTGGCGCAACGCGGTCACGATACAGGAAATGCAAAACTGCTTTGCAAAAATCCACGAGTTGCGACGGGATGTGATCATTTTTGTCGATAATTGCTACGGCGAGTTTGTAGAGGAAAACGAGCCTTCAGCGGTCGGCGCGGATTTGATGGCAGGCAGTCTGATCAAAAACTGCGGCGGCGGCATTGCGCCGACAGGCGGCTATATCGCCGGACGAAAGGAATTAATCGAGGCTGTTTCCTATCGCCTGACTGTACCCGGCAGCGGGAGAGAGGTTGGGTCCTATGCGTTCTCGTATCGGCCATACTATCAAGGGCTGTTTCTTGCACCGCATACGGTATGTCAATGCATGAAGAGCGCAATCCTGTTTGCCGCGCTATTTGAAGATTTAGGCTATACGTCTATGCCGTCGGTCGATGCGAAACGAAGCGATATCATTCAGTCCGTTCGTTTCGATACAAAGGAAGAGTTGGTCGATTTCTGCAAAGCTGTGCAATCCGCGGCGCCGATCGACAGCTTCGTCGTGCCGGAGCCTTGGGATATGCCGGGATACAGCGATCCTGTCATTATGGCGGCCGGTGCATTTGTACAAGGCGCCACGACAGAGCTCAGCGCCGATGCGCCGATCCGTGAGCCGTACATCGGCTATATGCAGGGCGCATTGACGTTTGAGCATGCGCTGCTGGCGGCAAAGGCCATCACCAAAGCGCTCTTACAACATAAAGCATAAAGAGGAATATTTATGAAAGATTTCTATGACGATCGGTTTGAAACCACAGATGAGGATATAGAGGAATATACAGAAGACGATTATTGCGAGCTCGATCCGACGAAAATCTGCGATAATTGCTTCAAATGCCTTGAAACCGATTCCGATTATGCAAGCGTCGAAATCGACGGTATCTATATGAATGGGGAGAGGATTTATTGATCCTTTTCCGGCTCGTCCTCGCGCAGCTTAATAAACTTCGCCGCTGTACGCCGTCTGTCTTCAGACATGGCGGCGTAATGCTTTCGCGTGGTATTGACATCTTTGTGCCCGAGCACATCCGCAACAAGATAAATATCGCCACTTTCCTGGTACAGAATTGTGCCATAGGTGCTGCGCAGCTTATGCGGCGTAATCTTTTTGGTGGGTGTTGACAGCTTAGCGTACTTTTTCACAAGATTTTCAACGGCTCGAGTGGTAATACGTTTTTTCTGCATGGATAAGAACAAGGCGTTTTCGTGGCCGGGTAAGGCCTCGATCTTGTTACGTTCCTGTAAATACTGAAGAAGCGCGTCGCGAACCTCGTTGCCGAAGGATAATTGCTCTTGATTGCCGCCCTTGCGCGTGACGACAAATTGATTTCTGGAAAAGTCAATATCACCCTTGTCGATCCCCACAAGCTCGGAAATACGGATACCGGTACCTAAAAAGAGCGTTAAAATGGCAGCGTCCCGCACTTTGGTATGCTCGTGATAGCCCTGTTGACGCTGTGATAGCCCTTGGCCATCATCTACTACGTCGAGTAAATCAGCTACTTCGTTCACATCCAGTCGAACAATCGCTTTTTCGTGCAATTTTGGCGTATCTACAAGGGCAGCAACGTTATTGTCGATCATTTGCTGTTTATAGTAGTATTTGAAAAATGAACGAACAGCCGCCAGCTTACGGGCCTTAGCACGTTCTTTGTTGGCACGGATGACCGGTGTTTTCTGAACTGTATTATCGGCAGCATCTGTTTCCTCACCCGATTTGGATAATATATTATCTTGCTGCACTTTATAAAGTGATATATATTCCATATAGGATTCGATATCGAAAGCACGCACCTTGTTCAAGTCCGAAAGGGTAAGGGATTGCATATCTTTTCCGGCACAGCAAGGAACCGCCCCGGAGACAAGAAACTGAAAAAAGCCGCGCAGATCAACGGCATATCCATAGCGTGTTAATATACTGGAAGTCGTTTCCATGGCACGGAAATAATACACACAGAATTCCGGCAGTTCTTTAAGAACCGCGCGCAAACGTTCCGTGTAGATGAACTGTTTTTCATTTTGATACGTCAATTGCAACCACCTCAAAATTTCGTTTGTGCAAAAGAAGGCAACGAATGAAAAGTATAAAAACCGTAGGGAACGGGCAGATTTTTCATAATTCAGCAGCTTTCCTTGCTATGTTTATCTTATTACAACTATTCGTTAAAGACAAGTTTAACGAATAGTTGTTAACAAAAAATTCAAAATGAAGTGATCATGGAACCTAAATTCAATATTATGGCATCGTATATTGAACCCCGAATAACGGCTTGCCGACCTAATGAGATTGCGTTTATTTTCGATAGCAGATTCGCTGTTTGAAGAAGTTTATAAAAGCGAATCAGAAAAGAAAACAAACGTATTAGAATCAGCATGTAATGCAATCAACGAGCTGTAAGACTCGAACCTTGATGAATCGGCTCACACGAAAAATGCTGGATGATCTTTCCAATCGTCCGTACATAAGCCTAAATTCTTAAGATGCTTTTTGCCAGATCGTATCGCT
>CAMHJE010000057.1:0-13502 GCA_946185305.1 uncultured Clostridia bacterium
GGGTGGTCGTTCGGGTTCATGACGGAACCGCGGACGGTCGGGCGGATGCCCATGTGACGCTTGCGGCCGGCTTTACCGAGCTGCACGTTCTGATAGTCGAGGTTGCCGACCTGACCGATCGTGGCCTTGGCGTTGATCGGGATCAGACGGACTTCGCCGCTGGGCAGACGCACCTGCGCGTACTTGCCTTCCTTCGCCATCAGCTGCGCCGCATTGCCTGCGGAACGAACGAGCTGCGCGCCCTTGCCCGGGACGAGCTCGACGCAATGGATCATCGTGCCGACCGGGATGCTCTGCAGCGGCAGGGCGTTGCCGATCTTGATGTCCGCGTCGGCGCCGGAAACGACGGTGTCACCGACGTTCAGGCCGAGGGGAGCGATGATGTAACGCTTTTCGCCGTCGGCGTAGAACAGCAGCGCGATGTTCGCGGAGCGGTTCGGATCGTACTCGATGGCGTTGACGGTCGCGGGAACGCCGTCCTTGTTGCGCTTAAAGTCGATCACGCGATACTTGCGCTTTGCGCCGCCGCCCTGGTGGCGAACCGTGATCTTACCCGTGAAGTTGCGGCCGGCCTTGCTCTTGAGATCCGTGGTCAGCGCCTTTTCGGGGGTTTTCTTGGTGATCTCCTCATAGGTGGAGACACTCATGTGTCTGGTACCCGGCGTTGCGGGCGTCAGTTTACGAATTGCCATGTGCTGCCTCCTTACTGTGCGATGCCGTCGAAGAGCTCGATGCCCTTGGAATCGGCAGTCAGCTTGACGTACGCTTTCTTCTTGGAAGCGGTTCTGCCCTGCGTACGGCCCTGGCGCTTGATCTTGCCGAGCTTGTTCACGGTGTGGACGCTCGCGACCTTGACGCCGAAGATTTCCTCGACCGCCTTGGCGATCTCGACTTTGTTCGCGCTCTTGGCCACCTCAAAGGTGTAGGTGTGATGCGCGATATAATCGTAGCTCTTTTCCGTGAGGATCGGAGCCTTAATGATGTCGTATGCGTTCTTCATTAGGCGTAAACCTCCTCGATCTTCTCCGCCGACGCCTTCGTGAGGATCAGCTTTTCATACTTCAGGATCTCGTACACGCTCAGCGTTCCGACCAGCGTCGTCTTGACGTTCGGAATGTTGCGGGCCGCGCGCTCGACGGTGTCGTCCTTCTCGGGGAGAACGATCAGCGCCTTTTCGACGTTCGTGGCCTTGAGAACCTTAACCATTTCCTTCGTCTTGGCGGCTTCGAGATGCAGCGCATCGAACACGAGCAGCTCATTCTCGTTGACCTTACTGGACAGCGCGGACTTCATCGCAAGGCGCTTGACCTTCTTGTTCAGACGAACGGTGTAATCGCGGGGCTTCGGCGCGAAGACGATGCCGCCGTGTCTCCATTGCGGGGAGCGGGTGGAACCCTGACGCGCACGGCCGGTGCCCTTCTGACGCCACGGCTTCTTGCCGCCGCCGGAGACTTCCGCGCGGGTCAGCGCGCTCTGCGTGCCCTGACGGCAGTTGGCCAGATGCGCAACCACGACATCGTGCAGGACGCTCTCGTTCACCGGCTGGCCGAATACGTTCTCACTCAGAGCGATCTCGCCAACGGTGTTGCCTTTGATATCATACAATGCTACGTTCGGCATGTGTGTTTCCTCCTTACTTCACGGTGCTTCTGACCGTAACCAGCGTTCCCTTTGCACCGGGGATCGCGCCCTTAATGAGGAGCAGGTTACGCTCGGCATCGGCTTTGACGACTTCGAGGTTCTGGACGGTGACGGTTTCGCTGCCCATGTGGCCCGGAAGGCGCTTGGTCTTGAATACTTCGCCGGGGTACGTGCAGGCGCCCATGGAACCGGCAACGCGGTAGGAATGGGAACCGTGCGTCTTGCGGCCGCGGGCCTGATTCCAACGCTTGATGTTGCCCGCAAAGCCCTTGCCCTTGCTCTTGCCGGTCACATCGACCTTATCGCCTTCGGCGAAAACGTCGGCCTTGATCAGCTGACCGAGCTCCAAAGATGCGGCGTCGTCGAGCTTGAACTCTTTGAAGTAACGCATCGTCTTGACGCCGGCCTTGGCGCAATGGCCCTTGGTGGGCTTGTTGGAGAGGTTCTCACGAACTTCGCAGAACCCGACCTGAACGGCTTCGTACCCGTCGTTTTCGACGGTCTTCTTTTGGATGACGGGGCAGGGACCGGCTTCGACGACTGTGACGGGAATCATGGTACCGTCAGCTCGGAAGAACTGCGTCATACCGATCTTCTTGCCCAAAATGGCTTTCTTCATTTGGTCTTACCTCCGTTTATAATTACAGCTTGATCTCGATGTCCACACCCGCGGGGAGGTCGAGCTTCATCAGAGCCTCAACCGTCTTGGTGGAGGGCTGGAGAATGTCGATCAGGCGCTTATGCGTGCGGATCTCGAACTGCTCACGGGAATCCTTATACTTGTGCGTTGCACGAAGGATAGTGACGATTTCCTTTTCGGTGGGCAGCGGGATGGGGCCGGAGACCTGCGCTCCGGTTCTCTTGGCGGTGTCAACGATCTTCTCGGCGCTCTGGTCGATCAGACTGTGTTCATAGGCCTTGAGCTTGATGCGGATTCTTTGGTTTGCCATACTTGTTTTCTTTCCTCTCGATAAAATTTTGTTTTGGGCAGTACACAGAGCCGTGTGTTTCCCTCTTATTTTTTTCACACAGCCTTTCGGCTGCGTTTGTGGGACGGCACGGAGTGTCCGCTATTTTTGCCCCGTTCGGTTTCCCGAACGCTGAACCCCCGCGAAATTACCCGGAATGGCTGCCGGCAACCTCCGCGAAAGGCTCTTACGTCATGGCATAGGCATACCAATGGCGTAACCTTGACTATCATACATGACACACCCGGAAAAGTCAAGCGTTTATGAAAATTTTACAAAGGTTTTCCATACCCTCGAAATTCCCAAACGCCGCGGGGCTTTTCCGTGATATATCACGCACAGCGATTCTCATTATACGGGATAAGGCGCGTTTTTGCCAATGCGGGTTTTGACATGGCAGGTATGCGATGGGAGAATAAGGGTGCGAAGTGATATTGTCCTTCGGACAGTGAAATTGCTTTGCCGTTATTTTTTGCTTCGCAGAGTGATATGTTGCCTTGCGGCAAAGCGGATGACGGGCTGCGGCCGATAAAGAAAAAATTCTCCGCAAGGAGAATTTTCCTAAGCTCGCATCTTTGATGCGAATATCACTGCGCATCAGCGCAATATCGCTGTGTGTCATCGCCTCCCGTTCCGCACCAGCGCCATCGCGTACGCCTCTTTTTTCGGGATGTGCAGCCGTTGCGCGGCGACGGCGGCGGCGTCCTTGACGGAGAGGGTTTGCAGCAGTTCGTCTATGAGCGCGTCCGGATCGGTCGCGGCGGCCTTTTGCGGAGCGGGCAGCACGCAGATCACGCACTCCCCCTTCGGCTCCTCGGCAAACGTGTCGATCAGGGCCGAGAGCTTGCCGCGGTAGGCGGACTCGAACTTCTTGGTCAGCTCGCGCAGCACGGCGGCGTCCGCGTCGCCGAGGCGTTCATACAGATCCTTCAGCGTCGCCTGCACGCGGTGCGGGCTTTCATAGAGGATGCAAAGATGCGGCGTCTGCGCGATCTCGGTCAGTACATCCGCGCGGGGTTTGGTTTCGCGCGGGAGGAAGCCGAAAAAGCTGAACGGCTGCGGCGCAAGGCCGCTCAACACGGCGGCGGTCAGCACCGCGGACGCGCCGGGCACGACCGTGAACGGGAGATCGTTTTCCACGCACGCGCGCACTAAGATCGCGCCGGGATCGGACACGCCGGGCATGCCCGCGTCCGACACGTAGACGACCTCGCGGCCTTCCTTCAGAAGCCGCACGACGTTCTCGCTCTCCTGCGCTTCGGAGTGCATCTCACAGCTTTTCAGCGGCTTTTCGATGCCGAGGTGATGCAGCAGCTGCGCGGTTCTTCGCGTGTCCTCACAGAACACGATGTCCGCGCCTTTCAGCGTTTCGATGGCGCGCAGGGTAATATCGCCGAGGTTTCCGATCGGCGTTGCAACCAGATACAGCATGGCTCACCTCACGCGCAGGTTGCTGCCCTTAAACGGGATCAGCGCGGTGATCGCCTTGTCGGTCATGCGCGAGGTGATGCGCTCGCCGTATCGCTCGGTCAGCGATTCGGGCGGGAGGTTCGTGATCAGCACGGTCGGCAGCCGCAGCGCGGCGCGCTCGTTGAGCACGCGGAACAGGTTTTCCCCGGTCACGTTCGGGATCATCGCCTCGGTGCCAAGATCGTCCAGAACGAGCAGCGGCACGTTCGTATACAGCGCCATCGTCTCGGTATTGGACTGGATGCCGTCGAGCGCGTCCTGCACAAAGCGATACGCGGTGACCTTGCGCGTTTCGATGCAGCGGTCGATGGCCGCCGCTGCGATCGCGTTTCCGATGAACGACTTGCCCGTGCCGGGGTTGCCGAACAGCAATAAATTCTGCTTTTCCGGCTTCGGGAGCGCCTCGACGTAGCGGATGCAGTAGTTTTTCAGCCGGATCGCATAGCGGCGCTGCTCGTCGTCCGGATAGATGCTCGGATCGAACGCCTCGAACGTTTCGCGCTCGTTAACCCGCGCGCCGTCCTTCAATTCCTTCTGGAGCTGCCGGAGCTGACACGCGCACGGCTTTTTGACAAGCCCTCCGACCTCGCCGGTGTCCCTGCACCTTTGGCAGGTATAGATCGGATCGAGGTAGTCGGCGGGCAGACCGAGCGAGATCAAAAGGTTCTTGCGCTCCGCGCTGATCGACGCAATGCGCGACTGCGCCTGCTCATGCGTGAGCTTGCCCGCGGCGAGCGCGATCACAACCTGCCCGCGCTCGGTACGAAGCGACGCAAAGCGCGGGTTCTTTTCCTCGCACTCGGCAAAGCGTTTGTCCGACAGGCGGCGGTTCTTCTCGCGCAGGGTGCTGTAATAGAGCTGCAAACTGTTTCTCATGGCTTGTCCTCCGCTTCGGTCGGGTCGTCCAAATCCTCATTCAGATCCACAATGATATCCTGCAGATCCTCCAGCCGGACGGTGTGCTGCTCATACGCCTCGGACGAATGGTTCTTTTTGCGGCTCCGCTCTGCAGGCCGGGCCGCCTGCCGCGCGGCAAGGGCTTCCTTGGCCTGTTCGACCGTGCAGATTTTCCGCCCCATCCACTCGATCAGCAGTTTTTTCAGTACGCCGAACGGGCGCTCCGCATCGCGGCACGCGTCGGCGGCCATCCATACGACCTCGTCGGTCAGCGCCTTGCGGAACATCGCTATCTGCGCGGCCTCGGTCGGACCCGGCGGCTCGATGCGCCCGATGCGCTCGAACACGGTCCTTGCAAACGCATACTCGTCGGCCTCGGCGGCGTTGTTCGCCTCGATGGCGGCAACGTCGGTCAGGTTCTTTTCCTTCTTTTCGGCCAGGCGGCGGTCGAGCGCGCCGAACGTCGGCGTGCCGTTATTGACCAGCTCGGCGCACACGGCCAGGATCGCTTCTTTGTCAAAGCCCCATTCGTTGATCCATTTGTCGTACAGGTCCATTTCGTCGCTGCTCGGCCTGCGGCGCTTGTTCCACCGCAGCAGCACCTCTCTTGCGCCGTGCTTTTTGACGCGGTAATCGTCAAGGTACGCTTTGGCCTGCTCCGGCGTGACGATATGCGCCTCGTTCCACGTCTGCGCGGTTGCCACTATATAATTGGAAGAAACGCGCTTCCCTTTCTGCTCCATGCAGTAGGCAACAAGCTCCAGCACCGTCGCTTCCTCCAGGCCGTACAGCTCGATGCAGTCGTACATCGCGCGAAGCTCGCGCATGTCGAACTGGCGCGGCGCGGTCAGCGCGTTCAGCGCCTCGACGAACGGCCGGTACTTGACCGGCGCGGCGCCCGTCAGCGAAGGCGCGTCCGTGAGCCGGTATTCGACGGTCAGCGGATTGTCCGCCGCAATGCGCACAAGGCCCTTGGCCTGCCAGTAGACGAACGCGCACCGCACCTCGGCGTCGGTGATGCCGAGCCGCTCGGCGATCGACTCGTCGGCCAGCGACATGTGGTAGCATTGCATGAGGCCGTAGAGGTACACCTTCACAAACATGCCGTCGGCGTCGGGCATGTATTCGGTGAAAAACAGATTATCCACGGGTGTCATTTCCCGCTTCGCCGCTTCGGGCGCAAATCGAACCTTGGTCGTTTCCATGCGTATATTATAACATGAAGAATAGCGGTTTTCAATGATTGCGAAGCAAATAAGATCGCTTCGCAGCGATATTGTCCTTCGGACAGTTATATTGCTTCGCAGTGATATTTCGCCTTACAGCGAAGTGATATTGCCCTGTGGGCAGTTGAGGATGGGCTTCGCCCGATAAAGATGAAATCCTCCGCGAGGAGAATTTTCCTAAGCGCGCATTGAAAATGCGAATATCACCGCGCCGCAGGCGCAAGCCGCCATTCTTCACAGTTCCTTAACTGGTAAACCTGTCGAATCGTGCATATAATATAGATATGAAGAAACGGAACCGCAACCGCATACATCCCCTGTGGCTGCTGCTGATGGCGGCGGCGCTGTTTGCGCTGCTCGTTTTGCTGTTTGTGATGGTGCGCGCGCTTGCGTCGCCTGCGCCTGCGGCGGGCCCCACGCCCTCCCCCACCGTGCCGCCCACACCCGCGCCCACGCGCGTGGATCTGTATGCCTACTACAACTTTTCCGAAACGCAGCAGATCCCGGTCTTTGACCACCGCGAAAACCGGCTGATCGTGATGGACTTTGAGGCGTACATCATCGGCGTCGTCGGGGCGGAAATGCCGACCGCCTACGCGCCGGAGGCTTTGAAGGCGCAGGCCGTCGCCGCGCGGACGTATGCGCTCCGCAAGATCCTGCGCGGAAACTGTCAGCAGCACCCCGAAGCCGCGATCTGCACCGACTCGAAATGCTGTCAGGCGTACATCAGCCTGAAGCGTATGGAGGAGCGTTGGGGCGACGAGGCCGGAATGCGCTACAACAAGCTGGCCGAGGCCGTGATGGCGACCGCGGGACAGGTGCTGGTCTATAACGGCGAGGTGGTGGACGCGATGTTCCACGCGTGTTCCGGCGGCATGACCGAAAATTCCGAGAACGTCTATCAAAACGCGCTGCCGTATCTGCGCGGCGTCGAAAGCCCGTATGAGGACCCGATGCGCACGCAGACCGTTTCGGTGTCCTACGCCGAGGCCGCGGAGAAGATCAACGCCGCCTACCCTGACGCGAAGGTGACGCCCGAAACCGTGAAGGATGCCGTAGCGATCACCGAAACGTTCCCCAGCGGGCGCGTCAAGACCGTGCGGCTCGGCGAAATCGAGATCGTCGGCAAGCGTCTCAGAACCGTGTTCGACCTCGAAAGCGCGATGTACACGATTGAAAAAACCGACGAAGGCTTTGTGTTCTCGGTCAGGGGCTACGGCCACGGCGTGGGCATGAGTCAGAACGGCGCGAACGGCATGGCGCAGCACGGCTATACCTACGATCAGATTTTGAAGCACTATTACACCGGCGTGACGATTGAAAGCGACCTCAATCACATGAGCGTTGCGCGGACGCCGGGGCCAACGGCGAAGCCATAAGCGGAGCGAAATCCGAACTGCGTCCGGCCAAGATCACTTCCCTCTACAAAGAAGCAAGCAAGGAGAAAGCATGTCCAAGACCTTTGAGCCGCTGTCCGAAACGGCGGGCGTATTCACCGACGAGCTGCACCGCTTCAACGAGGATTCGACGCGGCTTGTGCATTTTTTGAAGGTGCGGCCGTCTGATCGCGTGCTTGATCTCGGCACCGGCTGCGGCATCCTCGCGATCTACGCCGCGGCGCTCTACGGCGGCGCCTACACAGGCATCGACGCCGACCCGGACGCGATTGCGCTGGCCGAGGCGGGCGCGGCAAAAAGCGGCCTTGCCATCGACTTTCTCCGTATGAACGTAACGGATGCGCCGGCGCACTTCGGGCACGGCACGTTCGACCGCGTAATCGCCAATCCGCCCTACTTCACGACCGGCGACGCGGGCGCGCGCGCCCTGCAGCGCCACGCGGACGGCGATCTGCTTTCCGACTGGTGCCGCGCCGCATTTCTGCTGCTGAACAACGGCGGCACGCTGTCGCTCTGCTACCCTGCGGACAAGCTCGCCGCGCTGTTCCGCGCGCTCGATCAGAACCGCCTTGCGCCCAAGCGCCTTGCCCTTGTCGGCAAAAACGGCGCCGCGCGGCTTGCGCTCGTCGAGGCAAAAAAGCTCGGCGGCGACGGCGTGACCGTGACGTATACCGAATAACGAGCTCCGTTGCCCTGTTCGATTGCGGAACGGGGCTTTTTTTCTCTCGAAAAGTGTGCTATACTGTCCGCAACAGGAGACACCGCCATGAAACGAATGCAAAAACCCATCCTTTGGCTGCTGACGCTGCTGCTTGCGCTCGGCTGCCTTGCCTGCGCGCCGCAAAGCGCCGCCGCACGTCCGACCCCCGCGCCGTCGTTCGCCAACGACCTTTGGACGGCTCCCCCGCCGGAGGCGACAACAGCGCCGACCCCGGAGCCGACCGCCGCACCCACAGCGGAACCGACAGAAGCGCCCACAGCGGAACCGACAGAAGCACCGACCGCCGCGCCCACAGCGGCGCCGACCGCGACGCCGACCTCGACGCCCAAGCCGACCGCGACGCCGAAGCCCACGGCAACCCCGAAGCCGACCAAGACGCCGCGCCCGACCGCGACGCCCGCGGCCATCGACGAGAACGGCGTTTACGACAGCAAGGACGAGGTCGCGCTGTACCTCTACACCTACGGGCATCTGCCGTCGAACTACATCACCAAGCGCGAGGCGCAATCGCTCGGCTGGTCGGGCGGCTCGCTCGAACGGTATGCGCCCGGCAAGTGTATCGGCGGCGACCGGTTCGGCAACTATGAAAAGCTGCTCCCGACCGAGAAGGGCCGGACGTACTATGAATGTGACATCGACACGCTCGGCAGCCGTTCGCGCGGGGCAAAGCGCATCGTCTACTCGACGGACGGGCTGATCTACTACACCGACGACCATTACGCATCGTTCACGCTGCTCTACGGCAAGCCGTGACGAAAGGAGACGCTATGCGATACTATCATTTGGACGGGCGGCGCATGACCAACAAGGAAGCCGCGCACCGGTATCTTGCCAAAAAGCTCGGCTTTCCGGCGCACTACGGCCACAACCTCGACGCGCTGAACGACTGCCTTTGGGACATGCCGGAGCTGAACGCAGACGCCGCGATCATCCTGCACCGGCCCGACGCGCTTTTGCGGCGGCTCGGGGACTACGGCGAAACGCTGCTGACCGTGCTTTCGGACAACGCCGAACAAAAGGGCTGGCGGTTTACGACAAGCGCCCGCTGACAACTTACCTTCCCTATCAAAGTATTTTTGCGTCCTGCCATGCGGCGGGACGTTTTTTCATCTCGGGACAACTGCTTTTTTCATATCGCGCGCGGCCTCGGTCGGCAGATCGGATTTTCGTGCAAAAAAGCTGTATAATCATGCTTGTATACCAGACGCCACCCGCTGCAGGCGGCGCTGTGCCATGCGGTGTCGATGTGCAAAAGCTGTCTGTTTTCGAGATCTTTTCGTCCGGATATCGGCTGTATACCGGATGTTCAAAATCACAATCGGAACCGTGGTATATTAGTATCAAAAGCAAAGAACGTGTAAAGAATCGGTTGACAAACCCGGCAAATGAGATTATGATAGTATAAGGAAAAAGATGAACAAAGGGGGATTCCCTTGCCCTGTGCCTTTGGCGCGGGGCCGTCCTTGACCGAGTCTTTTCATTGCTTTCAAAAAAGCAAAATGCAATAGGAGGAAGAAAAGAATGAAAAGAACGTTAGCTATTCTGTTGGCGCTCGTCATGGTTCTGGGCATCGTCGCCTGCACGCCGGCGTCCGCGAACCCGACCACCGCGCCCACGCAGAGCGGTACGACCGATACCGGCACGACCGACGCCGGCACGAAGGCCGCCTCTACTGGCAGCGAGCTTGCCGGTGAGTACACGATCACCGTATGGTGCGCCGAGAAGGTCGTGGATCTGACCAAGCAGCAGATCGCGGACTTCAACGCCTCCAACGAGTACGGCATCAAGTTCAACGCGACCGTTGAAGCGGTCGGCGAAGGCGATGCGGCGTCGAAGATGACCGCCGACGTGGAAGCGGGCGGCGACATCTACTTCTTCGCGCAGGACCAGCTGAACCGTCTCGTTCAGGCGGCGGCCCTCGACCCGCTCGGCAAGAGCGCCGTTGAGTTTGTCGAAACCAGCAACGTCGAAGCGGCGGTCACGGCGGCGATCACCGGCGGCACCTACTACGCCTACCCGGTCACCGCGGACAACACCTACTTTGTCTACTATGACAAGTCGGTCGTGAAGGAAGAGTCTCTGGACGACATCGCCAAGATGATCGCGGACTGCGAAGCGGCGGGCAAGACCTTCTGCTTCGACCTCAAGAACGGCTGGTATCTGCCTTCGTTCTTCTTCGGCACCGGCTGCAAATCCCTTTGGGAAGCCGATGACGACGGCAAGTTCCTCTCCGTTTCCGACAACTTCAATTCCGACAAGGGCTTCCTCGCGGCCAAGGCGATGAACACCGTGATGTCCTCCGACAAGTTCGTCGGCACCAACGAGACCTCCGAGTTCAGCAGCAACCCCGCGGCGGGCTTTGTCATCAGCGGTACGTGGAACAAGGAAAATGCGCTGAGCATCCTCGGCGACAACTTCGGCGCGGCGCCGCTGCCCAAGTTCACCGTGGACGGCCAGACCTTCCAGCTCAGCCCGTTCACGGGCAGCAAGCTCGTCGGCGTTAAGCCGCACACCGATGCGAAGCTGAACGCGGCGGTGCACCGTCTTGCGCAGTATCTGACCGGTGAGAAGGCACAGATCGAAAGATTCTCCGCCGCCGGTTGGGGTCCCTCCAACATCGCTGCTTGCCAGAGCGACACCGTCCTCGCGGATGCCGTTATCGGCGCTATCGCAAAGCAGGCGCCCTTCTCCGTCATGCAGGGCAACATCCCCGGCAACTGGTGGAGCAGCAGCGCGCAGGTTCTCGGCGAGGCGCTTGAAAAGGCAACCAACGACGACGAGATCCGTGCGGCTTTGAAGGCCTACGAAGAGTCCCTCGGCGACTACCTCAAGAAGGAAGGCGAAGAGGAGCTTCCCGATTACTGGGGCGTTATCGGCAGCTTTGAAGGCAGCGCCTGGGCGACCGACATGAAGATGACCGAGCAGGAGCCGGGCATCTGGGTATCCGATCCGATCCCGATGAAGGCCGGCGATGAATTCAAGATTCGTATGAATGCGGACTGGACCAACAACTACGGCATCGAGGCCGACGGTTCAACGACCGCGGGTGGCACGACCAACAACGTCAAGGTTCCGGCGGACGATACCTACACCGTCAAGTTCGACGCCAACACCGTCACGCTGTCCTTCTACAACCAGGACGGCGTCGTTCCCGAAGCGGCTCCCGCTCCCGAGGCTGACGGCGAAGAAGCGGCCGAGCCCGATACCTGGGCGCTGATCGGCGGCATCATGGGCACCACCTGGGATACCGACTTCCCGATGAAGGAAGGCGACGCAGGCGTTTGGAAGGTCTCCGTTGTGCTGAAGGCCGGCGATGAATTCAAGGTTCGCGCCAATGCGGACTGGGCCAAGAACTACGGCATCACCGACGGCGCAGCCGTACAGGACGGCGGCAACATCGTCGCGGAAGAGGACGGCAGCTACATCGTCACCCTCAATCTGAACGATGAGACCCTCACCGTGGAAAAGGCGACCTGGACCGTGATCGGCGGCATCCTCGAATCCGGCTGGGGCAAGGACTTTGACATGACCGAGGTCGAGACCGGCGTTTGGAAGTCCGAAGCTCTCGCGCTGAAGGCCGGTGAAGAGTTCAAGTGCCGCGCCAATGCGGACTGGGCGATCAACTACGGTCTGACCGACGGCGTAGCCGTACAGGACGGCGGCAACGTGAAGGTGGAAGCGGACGGCACCTACGTCATCACGCTCGACATCAACGCGCTGACCATCACGCTCGGCGCCGAATAATCCATCACGAACGAATCGGTCCGGCGGGGCACGCCCCGTCCGGGTCTGATTCCGGCACATTTCGGTTGGAGCCGGACGGCGGCTCCAACCGATTTTCCGTTCAAAGGGGGTGTATTATGAAACATTACAGCGATTTGGAATACCTGAAGCTCTCCAAATGGCAGCGTTTTGGCTATCGCTTCCTCAGCTTCTTTGCCGGCATCCCGCAATGGTTTTTGAACCTGTTCAAGACCATCGGCCTGTTCTTTGTCAACGCGGCGAAGGCGGTCGGCAACGAGTGCAAGGATATCGTCATGACCTTCGTGCAGGGCGACTGGAAGACCAAGGTTTCGTACCTCGTCATGGGCTTCGGCTGCCTCGCGCGGGGACAGATCCTGCGCGGCCTGCTGTTTCTGCTGTTTGAAGTCGTCTTTATCGGGTACATGATCCTTGCCGGCGCCTACTGGATGCGCATGCTGCCGTCGCTCGGCACGGTCGGCCCGCACCGCGTCTACAACGAGATCTACGACACCTACGTCACCGCATACGGCGACAACTCCTTCAAAATTTTGCTCTACGGCGTGCTGACGATCTTCTTTATCGTCGCGTTCCTGTATACGTGGCGCGTGAACGTGAAGCAGAACAAGCTTGCCGAGCAGATCCTGCGCTCCGGCAAAAAGCTCAAGAGCGGCAAGGACGACCTGCGCTCGCTCGTGGACGATCAGTTCCACAAGACGCTGCTGGCGCTGCCGCTGACCGGTATTCTGATCTTCACGGTCATGCCCATCGTGTTCATGATCCTCGTTGCGTTCACGAACTACGACGGCACGCACGACGGCTATTTCAACAACCTGTTCTCCTGGGTCGGGCTTGACAACTTCAACACGATGCTGAACTGGACCGGCTCCGGCAACGTCAACTATTCCGCGACGTTCGGCGAGGTGCTTTCGTGGACGCTGATGTGGGCGTTCTTTGCGACGTTCACCAACTACTTCCTCGGCATGCTCGTCGCCATGATGATCAATAAAAAGGGCATCCGTCTGAAAAAGGTGTGGCGCACGATCCTCGTCATGACGATCGCCATTCCGCAGTTCATTTCCCTGCTGTACGTGAGCAAGATGTTCGCCAAGTCCGGCATCATCAACGGCATGCTGCTCGACCTCGGCTGGATCACAAAGCCGCTGCCGTTCTGGGAGGATCCGACTTGGGCACGCATCACGGTCATCGTCGTCAATATCTGGATCGGCATTCCCTACCTGATGCTGATGGCCACCGGTATTTTGATGAACATACCGGCCGACCTGTATGAGTCTGCCAAGATCGACGGCGCGAACGCATGGCAGCAGTACATGAAGATCACGCTGCCGTACATGCTGTTCGTCACCGGCCCGTACCTTTTGACGAGCTTTACCGGCAACATGAACAACTTCAACGTCATCTACCTCTTGACGGGCGGCGC
>CAMHJE010000058.1:0-13434 GCA_946185305.1 uncultured Clostridia bacterium
TGCCGCGGGTGTCCTTGATGGAGATACGCTTGCCGGTGCCGTTCCAGCCGGTGTTGACAAGATACGCCTTCGCGCCGCTCTTCTCCATCTTCTTGACAAGCTCCTCCGCATACTTGGTCGGATGCAGCTCTAAGAACGCCTGACCGAAGCAGGCCGAGAACGTCGGGGTCGGCTCGGTGATGCCGCGCTCGGTGCCCGCCAACTTTGCGGTGAAGCCGGAGAGGAAGTAATACTTGGTCTGCTCCGGGGTCAGCACGGAAACGGGCGGCAGCACGCCGAACGCGTCCGCAGACAGGAAGATAACGTTCTTCGCATCGGGACCCGCAGAGATCGGGCGAACCTTCTTAACGATGTTCTCGATGTGCTCGATCGGGTAGGAAACGCGGGTGTTCTCGGTGACGGACTTATCGGCAAAGTCGATCTTGCCGTTCTCGTCGAGCGTGACGTTCTCCAAGAGCGCGTCGCGGCGAATCGCGTTGTAGATATCCGGCTCGGAATCCTTATCGAGGTTGATGACCTTTGCATAGCAGCCGCCCTCGAAGTTGAACACGCCGTTGTCGTCCCAGCCGTGCTCGTCGTCGCCGATCAGCAGGCGCTTGGGGTCGGTGGACAGGGTGGTCTTGCCGGTGCCGGAGAGGCCGAAGAAGATCGCGGTGTTCTCGCCGTTCATGTCCGTATTCGCGGAGCAATGCATCGAAGCGATGCCCTGCAGCGGCAGATAGTAGTTCATCATGGAGAACATGCCCTTCTTCATTTCGCCGCCGTACCAGGTGTTCAGAATAACCTGCTCGCGGCTCGTGATATTGAAGACGACAGCGGTTTCGGAATTGAGGCCGAGCTCCTTGTAGTTTTCGACCTTCGCCTTGGACGCGGTGTAGACGACGAAGTTCGGCTCGAAGGTTTCGAGTTCTTCCTCGGTCGGCTTGATGAACATGTTGCGGACGAAGTGCGCCTGCCAGGCAACCTCCATCATGAAGCGAACCGCCATGCGGGTATCCTTGTTCGCGCCGCAGAACGCATCGACAACATACAGCTTCTTGTTGGAAAGCTCCTTCTGCGCCAGCGCCTTGACAGCCGCCCAGGTCTCCTCGGAGCAGCGGTGGTTGTCGTTCTTATACTCGTCGGTCGTCCACCAAACGGTGTTCTCGGAGTTTTCGTCCACCACAAGGAACTTGTCCTTCGGAGAACGGCCCGTGTAGATGCCGGTCATGACGTTGACCGCGTCGAGCTCGGAAAGCTGTCCCTTTTCGTAACCGGTCAGGGAGGGGTCCATCTCATCCTTGAACAGCTGTTCATAGGAAGGGTTGTAGACGATCTCGGTGGTGCCGGTGATGCCGTACTTGGTCAGATCCAATTTCTTCATACTGTAAAACCTCTTTCTTTATGAAATCGTTTCAGAGAGACTTTTGGTTGGCGAAAATGCCAATCTCAACCAATTACAATATATCATCCGCCGCGAACCTTGTCAACCGACCGTAAACGCTTGCATAACGGACTTCACGAAATTTTCACGCGGAAGGAACCTGCCGTGTCGCAATTGTGCCGTGCATGCAAAAACCGCATGCCGTTCCCTTGCGGTCACGGCATGCGGCTCATGCTCTATACAGATAAATTCCTGCCTTCTTCTTTTCTTGGTACTTCTTGTTTCTTCTTCCTCATGGAAGAAGAGAAGAAGTACACTCCTATTCGTTCTTATACTCGCGCCGCATCAGCTGCCCGACGATCGCTTTCGGATCCCCGCCGCCGTAAACGAGCTCGCCGACCGCGCGCGTGATCGGCATTTCGACGCCGTACCGCTCCGCAAGGCCGAGCGCCGCCGGGAGCGCGTTGAGCCCCTCCACGACCATGCCAACCTCCTTGACCGCCAGATCGGCGGGCAGGCCCTTGCCCAAGAGGTAGCCGCAGCGGTTGTTGCGGCTGTGGCGGCTTGTCGCGGTCACGATCAGGTCCCCGACGCCCGCCAGGCCGTAGAACGTTCTCGGATCGCAGCCCATGGCCGTGCCGAGACGCGTGATCTCCGCCATGCCGCGCGTGATGAGCGCCGCCTTGGCATTGTCGCCGTAGCCGATGCCGTCGCCGACGCCCGCTGCCAAAGCGATTACGTTTTTCAGCGCGCCGCACAACTCGACGCCGCGAATGTCCGCGTTCGTGTAGGTGCGGAAGTATGCGTTGGAAAACACCTGCTGTACGTAAGCCGCGGCTTCCCGGTCGTCGCTGGCCGAAACGATGGCCGTGGGCAGTCCTACGCCGACCTCCTCCGCATGCGTCGGGCCGGAGAGCGCCACAATGCGCCGCTTACCGAGCACGTCCTCCAGGATTTCGGTCATGGTGAAAAACGTGTCCTTTTCAATGCCCTTTGCCACGCTGACGAGCACGGTCTCCGGCTGCAAAAACGGCTTGGCCGCCGCCGCGGTCGAGCGAATAAAGACCGACGGCACCGCAAATACGACGATCTGCGCCGCGCAGGCCTGCGCTATGTCCGCAGAGTACTGCAGCGCCGCAGGCAGTACGGCGTCGGGCAGCTTCGGGTGCCGCCGCGTTTTGCGCAGCGTTTCCAGCTCCTGCGGGAGCGCCGACCAAAGCGTTACCGCATGTCCGTTTTCCGTGAGCATCCGCGCGAGCGCGGTTCCCCATGTGCCCGCGCCTAAAATTCCGATCGTTGCCATAGGCACCTCCGTGCGATTGATAGAGGCAGTATAGCACATTTTTTTGCCGATGTATAGGGAGTAAAAGAGCGGAATGTGCTATACTGTTCTTAAAATAAAATTTCAGCGATCGTGAACCTTTTCGCTCTGCGATTCGTCTTTATGATTGAAAACCGGTTTTACATCATAAGAAAGGAGGGAAACGGATGGAAAACGCACAGGCATTGCTTACCGCATCGCTGTCCGCGCTCGAGCGGTTTATCCGCTTTCGGATCGACAGCCGCGCCGACGCCGAGGATCTTTTGCAGGACGTCTGCGTGACCGTGCTGCAAAAGGCCGATACGCTGCGCGCCGAGGACGCGTTCCGTGCATGGCTGTTCACGGTTGCGCGGCACAAATGCATCGACTACTACCGCGCCCGCGCACGGCACACGGACGTTCCGTTCGATACGCTTTCGGACGCGGCGCTGACCGTCGGACTGTACGGACGCGCCGAGCCGGAGCCGCTCGACGACCTGTTTGCCGAGCTTGACCCGCGCGATCGGCAGCTGCTGTACCTTTGCTATGTGCGCCGTCTGCCCCAGGTGGAAGTCGCCAAGCAGCTTGGCATCCCGCTCGGCACGGTCAAAAGCCGTCTGTTTGCCGTCCGCCGCCGTCTCAAATGCCGCTTTCCCTATACACCGAAAGGAGAAACACCGATGGAAAAACCGTTCCCTGCGTATTTGCCCGCCTACACGATCACCCCGTCCGAGCTGCCGCCGTTTGCCGTGCGATGGGAGGAAATGATGGGCTGGTTCATCGTCCCGCGCCTCGGCGAACGCCTCCGCTGGGCGATCTATGATCTGCCGTCCCGCAAACGCGCCGAATACACGACGATGGAGGTCGTCGGCCGCGCCGCGGTACACGGCGTCGAGGGCGTAGAGATCGTCGCCACGGAATACGATCCCCTGCCCGAAAACATCCTGCCCGGTCAGAACCCGGTCGAGCGCCGCTTTATCGCGCAGCTGACCGACACGCATTGCCGCATCCTTGCCCAAAGCGCGGTGGAGGACGGCGTCAAGCGCATGTATACGTTTCTGGACGGCGACCCATTCACCGACAACTGGGGGTTCGGCCCGGACAACGTCGGCAATGAGGTCAATCTTGCGCCGAAGGGCGACATCGTGCGCACCGGTGATGTGCTGACCGCCGCCGACAAGCCGTTTCTGCTCGATATCGTCGGGCGGTACACGGTTTCGATCAACGGCAAGAGCTATGACACGGTCTGCGTGATCGACTGCTACACCTACGTGGACGGCGTCGTTTCCGAGCAGTATCTCGACGCCGAGGGCCGCACGATCCTGTGGCGGCGGTTCAACCGCGACGACTGGAAATGCAAGCCCGGCGAACCGCTGTGGCACGAACGGCTGCCCGGCGCCGAACGTCTCACCGTGAACGGCACGCTGTACGTGCATTGGTATGACTGCATCACAGACCGGGTGCTGTGAGGAAATCTTCCGTTATTTACCCGAAAACGGTTGCAAGAAAAGGGATTTTCCGATACACTACCATATTGGAAGGTCCCTTATTTCTTATATATAGGAGTCTTTATGAAACGACTGCTGCGATACCTGACCCCGTACACGAAGGAGTGTATCTTGGGGCCGCTGTTTAAGCTGCTCGAAGCAACGTTCGAGCTGTTTGTGCCGCTTGTGATCGCGTCGCTGATCGACAACGGCATCCAAAACGGCGACGCGGGGCAGATCTGGCGCATGGGCGCGCTGCTCGTCGGCCTTGCGGTCGTCGGCCTTGTCAGCGCGATCACCGCGCAATACTTTGCCGCCAAGGCCGCCGTCGGCTTTTCCGCAAGTCTCAAGCACGCTTTGATGGAACACATCCAGTCGCTGTCCTTCTCTGCGCGCGACACGCTCGGCACCAGCACGATGGTCACGCGGCTGACGAGCGATGTGAACCAGGTGCAGTCCGGCGTGAACCTCACGCTGCGGCTGTTTTTACGCTCGCCGTTTATCGTGTTCGGCGCCATGCTCATGGCGTTTGTCGTCGATCCGCGCTCGGCGTGGATCTTCGCGGTCGTGATCCCGCTGCTCGCGCTCGTCGTGTTCGGGATCATGCTGAAAACAATGCCGCTGTATAAAAAAACGCAGGCCGAGCTCGACGGCGTGACCGGCGCGCTGCGCGAAAATCTCAACGGCGTCCGCGTGATCCGCGCATTCTGCAAGGAGGAGGACGAAACCGAGCGATTCCTTGCCAAAAACGACAGCCTAACGCGGCTGCAGGAATTTACCGGCCGCATTTCGGCGGCGATGAACCCCGCGACGTATCTGCTTTTGAACGCGGGGCTGATCGTGCTGCTGCAAACCGGCGCAATCCGCGTGAACGCCGGCGCGATCACGCAGGGCGAGGTCGTCGCGCTCGTCAATTACCTGTCGCAGATTCTGGTGGAGCTGATTAAGTTAGCGAACCTGATCATCACGATGACCAAGGGGCTTGCCTGCGCGGATCGCATTGCGAACGTGCTGGAGATTGACCCCGGCATGGCAAGCGGGCACACGGTTCCCGCCGCGCCCGCTGAGGCGCTCGTTGCCTTTGACAACGTTTCGATGCGCTATGCAGGCGCGGGCGGCGAAGCATTGTCGGGCGTCACCTTCCATGCGGCGCGCGGCGAAACGGTCGGCGTCATCGGGCCGACCGGCTGCGGCAAGAGCACGCTTGTGAATCTGATCCCGCGCTTTTACGACGCGTCGGCGGGCGTTGTCGCCATCGACGGTGTGGATGTGAAGGACTATGATCCGGACGCGCTTCGCAGCCGCATCGGCATCGTGCCGCAAAAGGCGCAGCTGTTTAAGGGCACGATCCGGGACAATCTGCTTTGGGGCAAGCCGGACGCGACGGACGAACAGCTGTGGGACGCCTTGAAAACCGCGCAGGCGTATGATTTTGTAGCCGCGCGGGAGGACGGGCTTTCCGCCCCGGTCGAGCAGAACGGACGCAACTTCTCCGGCGGACAGCGGCAGCGCCTGACGATTGCGCGCGCCCTGGTGCGAAAGCCGGATATTCTGATCTTGGACGACAGCGCCTCGGCGCTCGATCTCGCAACCGATGCGGCGCTGCGCAAGGCGATCAAGACGATGGACGGCGCGCCTGCGGTGTTCATCGTGTCCCAGCGGGCAGCGTCGCTGCTGTACGCCGACCGGATCGTGGTGCTCGACGAAGGCCGTGTAGCGGGCATCGGCACGCATGACGAGCTGATGCGCTCCTGCGAGCTGTACCGCGAAATCTACTACTCCCAGTTCCCGAAGGAGGCCGCATGAAACAGCAGAACGCGGTTCGCACCGAAACGCTGAAAAAGGTGCTGTCCCGGATCGGGAAATATAAATGGCTTGTGCTGTTGTCGCTTTGCATGGCAGCGGCGGTCGTCGCGCTGACGCTGTATGTGCCGGTGCTGACCGGCGACGCGGTCGATCTGATCGTCGGCAAAGGGCTTGTAGACTTTGCCGGCCTGCTCAAAATCCTCGTCAAGATCGGTGTCGCCGTCGGTCTGACCGCGCTATTGCAATGGCTGATGGGTATATTGAACAATCGCATCACCTACCGCACGGTGCGAGACCTGCGGAATGAAGCGTTCCGCCGCATCGAAACGCTGCCGCTGCGCTATCTGGACGCGCATACGACCGGCGAAACGGTCAGCCGCGTCGTCGCGGACGTGGATCAGTTTGCGGACGGACTGCTGATCGGCTTTACGCAGCTGTTCACGGGCGTCATCACGATCCTCGGCACGCTCGGCTTTATGCTGTGGGTGAATCCCGTGATCACCGCCGTCGTCGTGCTGATCACGCCGGTGTCGCTGTTCGTGGCGGCGTTCATTGCCAAGCGCACGTATACGATGTTTCAGCTGCAATCCGAAACGCGCGGCGTGCAGACCGGCATGATCGACGAGCTGATCGGCGGGCAAAACGTCGTACAGGCGTTCGGGCGGGAACGCGCGGCGCTCGCGGACTTTGACGCGGTCAATGAGGATCTCAAAAAATACTCGCTCCGCGCAATCTTCTTTTCCTCGATCACCAATCCCTCCACGCGGTTCGTCAACAGCCTTGTCTATGCGGGTGTCGGCATCACCGGCGCGCTGATTGCCATCGGCGGCGGTCTGTCGGTCGGACAGCTCACGATGTTTTTGAGCTACGCAAACCAGTATACCAAGCCGTTCAACGAAATCTCCGGCGTCGTGACCGAGCTGCAGAACGCGCTCGCCTGCGCCGCACGCGTGTTTGCGCTGATCGAACAGCCCGCAGAAGCTGCCGAGCCCGAAAACGCAGCGACGCTTTCCGATGTGCAGGGCAGCGTGCAGCTTGAAAACGTGTGGTTCTCCTACCGGCCGGAGCAGCACCTGATCGAAAATCTGAACCTTTGCGCCAAGCCCGGCGAGCGTATCGCCATCGTCGGGCCGACCGGCTGCGGCAAAACGACGATCATCAACCTTTTGATGCGCTTTTACGACGCGGATCGCGGCACGATTGCGGTGGACGGCGTGCCGATCACGAAGGCCACGCGCCGATCCCTGCGCTCGGCCTACGGCATGGTCCTGCAGGAAACATGGCTCAAGAGCGGCACGATCCGCGAGAACATTGCGATGGGCAAGCCGGACGCGACGGACGAGGAGATCGTTGCGGCGGCCAAAGCGAGCCATGCGCATGGGTTCATCAAGCGGCTGCCGAACGGCTATGACACCGTGATCGGTGAGGACGGCGGCTCGCTCTCGCAGGGACAGAAGCAGCTTTTGTGCATTGCGCGCGTCATGCTCTGCCGCCCGCCGATGCTGATATTGGACGAGGCGACCAGCTCGATCGACACGCGTACCGAGCTGCGCGTGCAGGAAGCGTTCGCCCGCCTGATGGAAGGCCGCACGAGCTTTATCGTCGCGCACCGCCTGTCCACGATCCGCACCGCCGACTGCATCCTTGTCATGCGCGACGGGCATATCATCGAGCAGGGTCGGCATGAACAGCTGCTCGAAAAGGGCGGCTTCTACGCGACGCTGTACAACAGCCAGTATGCCAATATCGCCTGATGCAAAAGGAGAAAAACGATGTTTCGAAACGTTGCACGAATTAAGCAGGCGCTGGACGACGCCGCCTGCGAACACATTTTGAAAACCGCCCTGCGCGGCGTCCTGTCGGTGCAGGGCGACGACGGCTACCCTTACGGGATGCCGCTGAACCATTGGTATGACCCGGCAAAACGCACGCTGTATTTCCACAGCGGCAAGCACGGCCACCGCGCGGACGCGCTCGCCAAATGCGACAAGGTTTCCTACTGCGTCCTGTCGGACGGCGAGCCGATCCCGAATTCTTGGGCGCTGCGTTTTTCCTGCGTGATCGCGTTCGGCCGGATGCGTCCCGTCACCGACGAGGCCGAAGCCATGGATATCTGCCGCGCCCTGTCGCACAAGTTCACTGCCGACGACGCCTACATCGAGGACGAGATCGCGCGTCTGCATGCCAACACGGTCGTGTATGCGCTGTCCATCGAGCATCTCACCGGCAAAACGGTCAAGGAATCCTAATCCAAAAGCGCAAACCGGCGGGATTGCTCCCGCCGATTTTATTGTGCCTTTTTCTCCTTGGCAAACAGCTTAACAAGTCCCAGCAGCGCCGCGCCGAGCAGCACGAATAAAAGAAGCATGGCCATGACGGCATAGAACACGCCGATGCCCATGGTGCGGTAGCTTGCGGTTTCGGGCAGATAGCCGAACCAGCCCGCGGGCGCGTCCCAGTTCAAAAACGGATACGGCGCGGTCATGCCGTTCCAGCGGAAGCCGCAAAGCGCCATGATCTCGACGCCCGCAAAGTAGCCGAGCGGCGGCAGCAGCGCATAGACCGCATGACGCGCGTGCCACGGATAGTCCGTATCGTTCACAAGGAAATCGAACACCGTCAGCGTCGGCGTGAGCACGTGCAGGCAAAGGCTCGCAAAGTGATCCTGTGCATAGGCTGCCAACATGCCGCCGGGATGCATCGGCGCAAGGACGGTCAAAAACACAAGCCCGGTGACCGTGATCGACACGGTTGCCGTATACTTCCACACGCGCACGGCGCGGTGCGGGCTGAAAAGCTGCGCCAGTACCGCCGCCGCGGTATAGAGATTGCTGAGTTGCGTGAAGAAAGTGAACCCGATCGTCCAATGCCACATCATCACGGTCGCATACGTCACCGACGCGATGATCAGCAGCTTCGGGACAATCTTTTTCATGGCGGCTCCTTTGGGGCGGGAAATGATATACAGATTGTAACACGGCAAAAAACCGTGCGTCAACACAAAGCGACCGAAGGGGTCGTAAAATTACAAGGAAAAATTCTGCAAAAGGCGGGACAGGCGCGCCGCTTCGTGCTATAATACGAAATAAGTGTGCGGCGTAATAGACGTTCGCACGGGAAAGGAATGAAAATCCGATGTTGACCTTACAAAACGTGTCCTTCGACGTGGCGGCGGACGGCGCGGATAAGGAGATTATCCGAAACGTTTCGCTCACGATTCCGGACAACCGCCTTGTCGTGATCACCGGGCCGAACGGCGGCGGCAAATCGACGCTCGCCAAGCTGATTGCAGGCATCGAGCGCCCGACAAGCGGCCGCATCCTCTATCGCGGCGAGGACATCACCGACAAAAGCATTACCGAGCGCGCCCGCATGGGCATCGCGTTCGCGTTTCAGCAGCCCGTGAAGTTCAAGGGCATTCATGTTCTGGATCTACTTCGCATCGCGGCGGGCAAGCGACTTTCGACCGCCGACGCCTGCGAATACCTCTCCGCGGTCGGCCTTTGCGCACGGGACTATATCGGGCGCGAGGTGAATGCGTCGCTGTCCGGCGGCGAGCTGAAGCGCATCGAGATTGCCACGGTGCTGGCCCGCGGCGCGGCGCTGGCCGTGTTTGACGAGCCGGAGGCCGGGATCGACCTTTGGAGCTTCCAAAACCTGATTCAGGTATTCGAGCACATGCGCAAATCCGTGCAGGACAGTTCGATTCTGATTATCTCGCACCAGGAGCGCATCCTGAACATTGCGGACGAGATCATCGTCTTAAAGGACGGCGCGGTGGAGCGGCAGGGCACGAAGGACGAGATTTTCCCGACGCTGATCGGCACCGCTTCGATGGCGGCCTGCCCCAAGACCGAAGTGCCGAAGGAGGACGCAAAGTGAAACCGATTCAACTCGACGAAATCCAAAAGCGGCTGCTCTTTGAGGTGGCCGATCTGGAAACGATCCCGCAGGGCGCGTACAACATCCGTTCCAACAGCCGTTCGGCGGGGCGGCAGTCCACCGCGAACATCGAGATCACACCTAAGACCGACGTGAGCGGTCTCGATATTCGCATCAAGCCCGGCACAAAAAAAGAGAGCGTGCATATCCCGGTCGTGATGACCGAAAGCGGACTCAAAGAATGTGTCTATAACGACTTCTACATCGGCGAAGGCGCGGACGTGCTGATCGTCGCGGGGTGCGGCATCGACAACTGCGGCGCGGGCGATTCACAGCACGACGGCATCCATCGCTTCTATGTCGGCAAGGGCGCAAAGATTAAGTACGTCGAAAAGCACTACGGCTCCGGCGACGGCGCGGGCAAGCGTATCTTAAACCCCGTGACCGAGGTGTATCAGGACGAGGACAGCACCGTTGAGATGGAGATGGCGCAGATCAAGGGCGTGGACGACACCGAACGCAAAACGGTCGCCGAGCTGCAGGCCGGGGCGAAGCTCGTTGTCCGCGAACGGCTGATGACGCACGGCAATCAGCGCGCAATCAGTATTTACGACGTACACCTGAACGGCGCGGGCGCAAGCGCAGACGTGGTTTCGCGATCCGTGGCGCGGGACGATTCCTACCAGAAGTTCGACGCGAAGATCGCGGGCAACGCGCCGTGCCACGGGCATACGGAATGCGATTCGATCATCATGGATCGCGGCAAGATCCTCGCGGTGCCGGGACTGGAGGCAAACCACCTCGACGCGGAGCTTGTCCACGAAGCCGCCATCGGCAAGATCGCGGGCGATCAGATCATCAAGCTGATGACGCTCGGGCTGACCGAAGCCGAGGCCGAGGAGCAGATCATCAACGGGTTTTTGCAGTAACAGCGCAAGCACAGCCGCAAAACGGCTGTGTTTTTTGTTGCGCGGAACCCTATTTCATGCTATGCTGTAAAAAACGCATCGGAGGCGTCTATGGGACTGCGGCTGATCAAGCTCACAAAGGCATACGAGAAGGAACTGGGCGAGATGCTCGACGAATGGAAGGCCGATCAGGAGGCCAACCATACCGACCGTTCCCCGTGGGCGATTTTCAAAAACGATTATCACGATTTTGACCGGTATCTTGGGGAACTGGAGATCAAAACGGCGAGCGAAAACCGTGTGCCGGATTCCGTGTTCTTCCTGCTCGACGAGGAACGAAACCGGCTGCTCGGCGCGGTCAATATCCGGCATGAACTGAACGACGCGCTCCTGCAAACGGGCGGGCACATCGGCGACGGCATTCGGCCGAGCGAGCGGAGAAAGGGCTACGCCACCGAAATGATCCGGCTCGCGCTGCTCGAATGTCAACGGCTCGGGATCGACCGCGTGCTGATCACCTGCGACAAGGACAACATCGGCTCCGCCAAATCCATTCTCCGCAACGGCGGCGTGCTGGAAAACGAGGTGCTTGATCGGGACGGCGAGCTTGTACAGCGATACTGGATCGATCTGAAAAAGGAATAGACAGCAAAAAACCGGCGGAAATCCGCCGGTTTTGTGTTATCTATGAATCAGTACCCGAACAGCCAGCCGAACAGCACGTAATGCTGAATGTTCTGCCACAGGCTGCGCTCAACCTTGACCGTGCAGGTTGCGGACACCGTACCGTCCGCGCTGCGGCAAACGAGCGTCGCCGCACCGGGTGTGCCGGTTTTGACCGTGCCGTCCTCCAATACCATTGCGACCGACCGGGCGGTGCTGCTCCAGATGCAGGTCTTGTCCGTCGCGTTTTCGGGATAGACCGTCACGGTGATATGGCCGTTTTCGCCATAGGGGATCACAAGGCTTGTATCGCTCAATTCGATATGCTGCACGTTGACCGTGTCGAGTGCAGGCTCCGCCGTCTGTGCGGACGACGGTTTATCTGTCTTTTCCGGTGCGGGTGTCGCTTCGGGCGTATAGGGCCGCGTTTCCAGCATTTCGCCGCAGACGGTGCAGCGGCGTTCCTCAGCGTCCTGTGCTTCATTTACCGTCCAATCGCCGGGGGTATGCCCCGATGCAGGCAGCGTTTCGGTATACGTATCGCCGCACAAGACGCAGGTATACACGGCTTCGCCGTCCGCCGTACAGGTCGGTTCATGCGTGACGGCCTCGTAGCGGTGGGCAGGCGCGGTATAGGCAAAGCGGCGCGTGCGGCCGCAGACGGCGCACGTCTCGGTCGAAAAGCCCCATGCGGTGCAGGTCGGTTCGGTGACGACGGTTTCGAGCGTCGGCTGCTCGCACGCCTCGGCGCGGGCGCGAAACGCCTCGCGCGAGCCGGTCTTATGGAACGACACGACCTGATTCGAGCCGAGGTAGCAATCCTTGGCGCCGTCCTCGCCGACCAACGCTTCGCAGTACATGCGCTTTGACGGCGCTACCTCAAAAAACGTGATATCGGCCTCGACGGTCGAGCGCACGATGCGCGGCTTAAACGCGGAACCGCGGCGCAGCTTGTGCATGCCGACGACGCCGCCGTTGTGTGCATAGCCGTAGATTTCGGCATAGCCGCGCGTTTTGACGCTGCAATAGAACACGCGTCCGCTGCCGCAGGCATAGACGCCGCCGAGGAACTCCTCGCAGTCCACGTCCGGATTCGTGTCGATAAACGACAGCTCGCAATCGACCGTGCAGCTTTGGACCGTGCTTTCGTCGCAGAAGCCGATCAGCCCCGCGACACCCTCGTTCGTGCCGGACAGCGTCAGCGTCGCATAGACCTCGACGGCACAGTTTTCGACCGTCGCGTTCTTCGCATAGCCCGCAAGGCCCGCGATAAAGCAGTTCTGCTCGGTCTCGACCGCAATATACGCGCCCATAAGGTTCAGATTCCGCACGGTCGCGCCGTCGAGCACGGTGAACAGGCCGGCAAGGGCGGTGTCATATTCCTTGCGGTTGCCGTCGTAGGTTGTGACGGTCTTGGTGCCCGGCGCGGTCACGGTCAGGTTATAGAGCGTATGGCCGCCGCCGTCGAGCGTGCCGGAGAAGGCAATCGGCGTCCACAGCTCGCCGCCCATGTCGATATCGTCGGTCAGCAGAAAGCTGCCGGAGGGGTTTTCGGCCAGCAAGGCCAGTTCCGCCCGCGTCGCAATCGGCGTCGGCTCGTCGTCCGCAAGGGACATCGGCGCGGTCGAAAGGAGCAGCAAAGCGGAAAGAAGCAATAAAAGCGTTTTTTTCATTGCACAAATGTAAAATAGAGTTCGAAGCAAAGCAAAGCTACGGGCAGCGCGAACACGAAGCTGTCGCACCGATCCATGATGCCGCCGTGACCGGGCAGCACCTTGCCGTAGTCCTTGATGTTCGCCTGCCGCTTGATCATCGACGCGCAAAGATCGCCGATCTCGCCCGCCACGGAGCAGAGCAGCGACGCGATCAGATACAGCGGCAGCGGCAGCTTGATCACCGGCTGCAGGGCAAAGTAGACGCCGACGCCGGACAGCGTACCGAACAGCAGCCCGGCTATAGAGCCTTCTATCGTCTTTTTCGGGCTGATCGTGGGTGCCATCGGATGCTTGCCCAGCCACCGGCCGA
>CAMHJE010000059.1:0-13116 GCA_946185305.1 uncultured Clostridia bacterium
TATCGAACGTGACGGTGTATTTCACCGGCTCAGGCGCGGGTGCGTCTTTCCATTGTGCCGTAACGGTGGTGTTCTCGTTGACAGTGATCTTTGCGCCGACAGTGCCCTTATCCCACTTGTCGAACGCCTTGCCCTCCGGCGCGTCGAACGCGCACGCAGGGAGCGTATACTCGGCGCCTGCATCGACTTCGACAGCCGCCATTTCGCCGTTGCCGCCGTTCTTATCGAACGTGACGGTGTATTTCACCGGCTCAGGCGCGGGTGCGTCTTTCCATTGCGCCGTAACGGTGGTGTTCTCGTTGACAGTGATCTTCGCACCGACAGCGCCCTTATCCCACTTGTCAAACGCCTTGCCCTCCGGCGCGTCGAACGCGCACGCGGGGAGCGTATACTCGGCGCCTGCATCGACCTCGACGGAAGCCATCTCGCCGTTGCCGCCGTTCTTATCGAACGTGACGGTGTATTTCGTGCCCGCCGGGTCCATGCCACTTTCGCCGTCCGCCAACGCCGCCATCGGGAACACCGCGACGAGCATCAACGTGACCAAAAGCCATGCTGTAATTCGTTTCATTTTCTGTGAAACCTCCTTCTGTAAAATGGTTGTATCGGGGGTCTCCCTCCCCCTCGGATCATCTGCGTACAGTATACCACAGAGCCCCCGGAAAAGTTGCAACAAAGTTGTAATATTTCGATGAACGCATCAAAATATACAATCCGAAAACCGGCCGAAAACGGAAAAACCGGGCTTTTTGCCGCGATTGCTCCGTGTCGCCGGAAACGTCTTTTCGGAAAGCAGCCTTTTCCGCCGCCGTAAAACGGCAAGCGCAGACCTGCGCCGATCCGAAGGCGCGTTCCCCGCCCGCCCTTGCTGCTTCTGTTTTATGGCGGCAATTTGTTAATTTTCTGTTAACAGATTGTATTATACGCCATGTTATACATTTCGTCAAGGCGAAACGCCGCATATTTCGCCTTGTTTGTTCCATATTCGACGCGTTTTCCGTCGCAGGTGCAAAAAGAGCCGCCCTGAAAAGGCGACTCTTACGGGGCGCAGGCAAACGCCATGCGCCGTCTTTTGGGGGGAAATCAGATCGTGCCGGTGACGGTCACGGTTGTGACGCCGGGCACGATCGCCACCGCGCCGGTCGTTTCATCCTGCGTGAACGCGGCAGCGGGGACGGAAATCGTCGTAGCCGCGCCGGGGGCAGGCAGCGTTAAGGTATTGCCGGTGAACGTATAGTCCGTTTCGGGGACGGTCACGCCGTTGACCGCAACGACGACGTCGGCAAGCGGCGTCTGGAACGTATCGGTCAGAACGAGGTCGGTCGCTTCGAGGTTGCCGGTGTTCGTGATCGTGAACGTATTGACGAGCGCGGCGCCGTCGCTGATCGGGTTCGGGGACATGGATTTATCGACGGTCACAGCGGCGTAGGCGTCGGCGGGCAGCGTATACGGCGCTTCGATGGACGCCACCGCCGCGGCGGGTGTGAAGGAGGCCGTGTTCGTGATCGCCGCGCCGTCGGTCATCGGGGCGTATTCGTTCGGCGTGGCGCGATACAGGATCGTGGCGGTCGCGGTCGGAGCGATCTGCCCGATCGGGAACGCGACGCTGTCGGCCTCCACGGTCGGCGTGATCTCGCGGACATACACACCGTCAATATACAGCTTGGCAGGGCCGGTGTAGGTCAGCGGCGTCACGGAAACACCCTGCGTCGTCGTAAAGGTGCCGAGGTCGTCGGTGATCGTCACGTCGGGCAGCGCGATATCGGAGCCGTTTGTAACCGTGATGATATAGGTGATATCCTCTCCGCTGCGATAAGCGGCTTCGAGCGAGCTTTTCGCCACGGTCAGCGGATCGTTGAGCACGGTGCTGGCGAGGTTGGAAGCCACCGTTTCGGTCACGTCGCCGTAGGTATAACGCAAAGAGGCGCGGTTGGTAATGGTCGTAGCCATACAAATTCTCCTTTCGGGTATTGCTGTTATACAGTATGAAAAAGCGGCGCAGTCGGTGTATGAAAACCGCTTAGACAGGTATAAATGGTCGTCGGAAATGCAAAATCGGGACTTGTGCTTTTTCTTCGATTCTTATATAATAAAGACGTATATGGGCGGTGCGTCCGCCTTTGGAAAGGAAGGAATCGGAATTATGAATCGTACTGTTTTGGTCACCGGCGGCGCGGGCTATATCGGCTCGCACACCTGTGTATCGCTGCTCGAAGCGGGGTATGATGTGATCGTCGCGGACGATCTTCGCAACTCCAAGGAGGAATCGCTGCGCCGCGTGGAGCAGATCACCGGCAAGCATGTCCCGCTGTATAAGATCGACGTATCCGACGCGATTGCGCTCGACCGGGTCTTCGGCCAGCACCATTTCGATGCGGTCATTCACTTTGCGGGGCTCAAGGCCGTTGGCGAGAGCGTGGCGGAACCGCTGCTGTATTATCGCAACAATCTGAATGCGACGATCTCGCTGCTCGAATGTATGCTGCGGCACCACGTCAACGTGCTTGTGTTCAGCTCGAGCGCGACGGTCTACCGCGATATCACCTGCCCGATCAGCGAGGAGCAGGACAAGGGCTGTACGAACCCTTACGGCTGGACGAAGCTGATGAGCGAGCAGATCATTTCCGACACGGCCAAGACGAATCCGGAGCTGAGCTGCATCCTGCTGCGCTACTTCAACCCCATCGGCGCACACGATTCCGGTCTTATCGGCGAGGACCCGAACGGTATTCCGAACAATCTTCTGCCGTATATCGCCAAGGTTGCGGGCGGCAAGCTCGAAAAGGTCCACGTCTTCGGCAACGATTACGACACCAAGGACGGCACCGGCGTGCGCGACTATATCCATGTCGTCGATCTTGCCAAGGGGCATCTGGCCGCGCTCGATTACGCGTTTGGGCACAAGGGCACCGAAGCGTTTAACCTCGGCACGGGCAAAGGCTACAGCGTGCTCGAGGTCATCGACGCCTACCGCAAGGCAAGCGGTGCCGAAATCCCCTACGTGATCGACCCGCGCCGCCCCGGCGACGTGGCGCAGAACTATGCAAACCCCACGCGCGCGAACACGCTTCTGCATTGGAAGGCCGAGCGTGACATTGCCAACATGTGCGCGACCTCCTATCATTGGCAGCAGCTGAACCCGAACGGGTACGAAGAGAAATAACTGCATATTTTTCCCGGGGCGGCGGGCCAGCAGTCCGCCGCCCATTCTATATTCCCATTTCCCTATCAGCGAGGTAAAACCCATGGCCATGCGACAAATCAACAACGTCAACGACCGCTACCGTGTCCAAAAGCCGAACAGCATCAAGGAGCTCCCGAAATACCTCGTCACGCTTGTGACGACGTTCTGCTCCCGCCTGTTCTACATCTTCAAGCTGGTGTGGGACACGAAGAAATCGCTGCTGTTTCTGACCGTGTTCATGTCGGTCTTTAACGGCGTCATGCCGGTGATCGGCTCGATCATCGGCGCGCAGATCATGAACCGGCTCGCCGAAGCCTACGCCGCGTCGCAGAACGGCACGGTCTTTGCGTTCTCGGTGATCGCGGTGCTGCTCGCGCTGCAATTCTTCTACACGTTCACGAACAGTTCGATTTCGCGCGTGTATAACCTGATCCTTTCGATCTCCGGCGAGCAGCTCAGCAATCACGTCAAAATGATGATCATGCGCAAGGCCAAGGAGGTCGATATGGTGAGCTTTGACTCGCCGGACTTCTATGCGCGCATGGAGAACGCAAACCGCGAGGCCGGTATGCGGCCGCTGCAGATCATGAGCTCGACGTTCTCGATCCTGTCCATGCTGATCAGCATTGTCAGCTACGTGGTCGTGCTGTTCTCGGTCAGCTGGTGGGCGCCCATCGTGATCGTGATCGTCTCGATCCCGACGACCGTGATCAACTTCGTCTACCGCAAGAAGAACGTGAACTACATGTTTTTCCGTTCCAAGAACCGCCGGCAGATGGACTATTACGCGAGCACCGTGATCGACAAGGATCTTGTCAAGGAGATCCGCATGTTCAATCTGGCGGACACCTTCACCGACAAATACCAAGCCGCCTTTACCGAATACTATGAGGGGCTTCGCAAGCTGCGCATCGGCGAGACGCTGTACGGCCTCGGCGCGGCGCTCTTAACCAGCGGGGTTTACTGTCTCCTCTACATCTTTCTGGCCCGCGGCGTATACCGCGGCGCGTTCCCGGTCGGTGATTTCTCGCTCTACACCGGCGCGATCACGGCGATCAGCAGCGGCGTTTCCGCGCTGATCAACAGCACGTCCTCGATCTATGAGGGGACGCTGTTCATCGAAAACCTGATCTCGTTCCTGGCCGAAAAGCCAAGCATCGTCCCCTCCCTGCCGGAGCCGCGCCATGTGGAACGGCATGTGGGGCACACGATTGAATTCCGCAATGTCTACTTCCGCTATCCCGGCTCCGAAAAGGACGTGCTGAAGAACATCAACTGCACGATCCATGCGGGCGAAACGGTCGTGATCGTCGGCTATAACGGCGCGGGTAAAACGACGCTTGTGAAGCTGCTGACGCGGCTTTACGACCCGACGGCGGGCACGATCTATCTTGACGGTCACGACATCAAGGAATACGACGTGAACGAGCTGTACGACATGTTCGGCATGATCTTCCAGGACTACGGCAAGTATGCTGTCACGGTTGGGGAGAACATTCAGTTCGGCGACCTCGGCCGCGATGCGGGCGAGCCGGAAATCCGTGAAGCCGCAGGCCATTCGGGCGCGGACGCATTCATCGACAAGCTGCCCGACACCTACAATACACCCTTGATGCGCTACTTTGAAGAAAACGGCACCGAGCTGTCCATCGGACAATGGCAGAAGCTCGCGATCGCCCGCGCGTTCTACACGGATTCCGATATTCTGATTCTCGACGAGCCGACGGCCTCGCTCGACCCGATGGCGGAGCAGGAGATATTCAACCAGTTCAACGAGCTGCGTGCGGACAAGACCTCGATCTTCATTTCGCACCGTCTGTCCTCTGCCACGATTGCGGACATGATCTTTGTCATGGTGGACGGGCAGATCGTCGAAAAGGGCAACCATCGTGAGCTGATGGCGCTCGGCGGCGATTACTACACGTTCTTCACAACCCAGGCCGCGCGCTATCTCGACAGCGACGGCGACGGAAAACGGGATGCGTGACGTTTAAGGGATCCTAATGTACCTTTTCTTTCGGAAAAGAAAAGGTCCCCAAAAGAAAGCGGGGATTCTCTCCGTATGTATCAGTAGCGGGGTCGTCGGATCGGCGATCCCGCTTTTATGTTGCAAGGAGAAACGCTTCACATGCCCCATGCACATTTCATTTTTAACCACACAAAAAAGCCTCCCGCATCGGGAGGCTTTTGCTGTATCGCTATGCTTATTTGGTCATCTTCGCGATTTCATCGGCGAAGTTTTCCTGACGCTTTTCGATGCCCTCGCCCTTCTCGAAGCGGACGAATGCGGTGACCTTGGAAGCGCCCTTGGACTTGAGCATGTCCTTGATGGTGATGTCGGGGTTCTTAACGAACTGCTGCTCCATCAGGCAGACTTCCTTGTAGTACTTCTGCATACGGCCTTCGACCATCTTCTCGACGATGGCATCGGGCTTCGGCTTCGCGGACTGCGCGTTCTCTTCCTTGGCGGTCGCGAGCTGGACGGCGCGCTCATGGTCGATGAACTCCTGCGGCAGGGAAGCAACGTCTACGCACACGGGGCTGGCGGCTGCGATCTGCAGCGCAACGTCGTGCATCGCTTCGGGATCGGACGCGGACTCGAACTGAACGAGCACGCCGCGGCTGCCGCCGAGGTGAATGTAGGTGTCAACCGCGCCTTCCATACGGGCAAAGCGGCGGATCGTGATCTTTTCGCCGATCTCGGCCACCGCTGCGGTCTGCAGCGCCTGCACGGTCTGACCGTCGATCTCGGACGCCATCAGCGCATCGAGGTCCGCAGGGTTGGTCTCGACGACCTGCTTTGCGATCATCTTGACGAAGGACTTGAACTTATCGGTCTTGGCAACGAAGTCGGTCTCGCAGTTGACCTCGACGAGCGCCGCGCAGTTGTCGGTATGATACTCGTCCACAAGGCCCTCAGCCGCGATGCGGCCTTCCTTCTTGGCAGCCTTGGCAAGGCCCTTCTCACGCAGGTAGTCGATTGCCTTTTCAACGTCGCCGTTCGTTTCGACGAGCGCCTTCTTGCAGTCCATCATGCCGGCGCCGGTGCGCTCTCTCAAGCCCTGTACATCTTTAGCGGTGAAATTCATGGTAGCTCCTCCTGCTTATTCTTCGTCCTCGGCCTTTGCGTCGATCGCCGCATCGGTCATCTGCTCGCCCTGCTTGCCTTCGAGCACGGCGTCCGCCATCTTGGCCGCGATCAGCTTGACCGCACGGATCGCGTCATCGTTGCCGGGGATCGGGTAATCGACCTCGTCCGGGTCGCAGTTGGTGTCGATGATCGCCACGATCGGGATCTTCAGCGCGCGCGCTTCGGCAACCGCAATGTGCTCCTTGCGCGGGTCAACGACGAACAGCGCCGCCGGCAGCTTCTTCATTTCCTTGATGCCGCCGAGGTTCTTCTCGAGCTTCTCCTGCTCCGCCTTCAGGCCGATAACTTCCTTCTTGGGCAGCAGATCGAATTCGCCGTCCTCCTCCATCGCTTCGATCTTCTTCAGACGGGCGATACGGGTCTGGATGGTCTTGAAGTTGGTCAGCATACCGCCGAGCCAACGCTGGTTGACGTAGAACATTTCGCAGCGCTTGGCTTCCTGCTCGATGCTCTCCTGCGCCTGCTTCTTCGTGCCGACGAACAGAACGGACTTGCCCTCCGCGGCCAGGTCGCGCAGGAACATGTAGGCTTCGTCAATCTTCTTGACGGTCATCTGCAGGTCGATGATGTAGATACCGTTGCGCTCGGTGAAGATGTACTGCTTCATCTTCGGGTTCCAACGGCGGGTCTGGTGACCGAAATGGACACCTGCTTCCAAGAGCTGTTTCATAGAGATCACGGACATGATAATTAAACCTCCTCGTTTTTTGTTGTCCTCCTCCTGTTTCAACCGGCGATACACCCAGAGGGCACGAGACGCCTATCCGCAGGAGTGCGTGATACCTTGGATATTATACACACTTCCATCCCGTATTGCAAGGATTTTTTTGCGCTTTTTCCTGCAAAATACAGGCTTTTTTCATTTCCCGCGTTCAAAATCCGTCCGGTCGTAAAACCGCTGCTCCTTGCCGCTGTCCAGCACCAATAGATCCCGGCTTTGCCGCATCATCATGGCAAACGCATAAAGATCCGCAAAGCAACCGCCGAAATGATCCATAAACACGATCAGCAGCACGAACCACATCGCGCTGACCGGCAGCGTCAGCAGCAATGCGACAAAAATAATCGTATAGACGACGAACGGCGCAAGCACCGACAGCATGGCAACCGGCCGCTTCAGGTACACGCCCGGCACGCCGCAGTAGGCAAACGTTCCCGCAAAGCCGAACACCGGCTTTCGATGCGTGAGCAGCACGTACACAAGCCCGTGCGTCAGCTCATGCAGGCTTGTGTAGACAAGCACCAGGGCAAGCACCGTGAGGATATGCCAAAGGTACGTCCACCGCCATGTTATCGTAAAATTATCGGGCGAAAAGCCGATCCTTATGCCGAACAGCAGCGCCGCGACCGCAAGCGATACAAAGAACGACACCGGGCCGGTCAGCGTTTGGAAACGCTTGTCGTTTGCGTCATAGAGCATGACCTCGGCATAGCCGCTAGGCAGCTCGGTATAAAAGGTTCGGTTCTCGTTCGTCATGGGTCGCGCATCGCCTTTCCGTACAGGTTACGGTATATCCTACCACATTTTGTTCCGCTCCGCCACCGGTTTTATGAAAAACTTGTGCGGCGCGCAAATCTATGGTATACTGTGCGCATGAACGAAACCTCTCTTTACCGTGAAACGAACGCCCGCACGCTGCGGGGACCGTACCTGCTGCTTGGCGCCGAGGAGCTAACCAAGCAGGAGGCGGTGGATCGCGTCCTTGCGCTGCTCGATCCGTCGTTTACGGACATGAACCTGCATAAGCTGAAAAGCCCGACCGCGCGGGACCTGTTGAATGCCGCCGATCAGCTGCCGTTTTTTGACGCGTTCCATATCGTGCTTGTCTCGGAATGGAGCGACGCCGACTTGTACGACGGCCTTGCCGCCGAGGATAAGAAGGCTCCCGGCACGCTGAACCGGTTCTTTGCTCTGCCCGATGCGATTGTGCTGTTTGTGCGCCGCGGCGATCAAAAGGAGACGAGCTTTTCCAAGCTGTTCTCTGCGCGCGACCGGCTTGTGAAATTCGACGCCTTAACGCCCGATCGCGCCGCCAAGTTCTGCATCCGCGAAGCCGCGCTGAAAAACACGAAGATCGACGACCGCACCGCCAAGGCGCTGATTGACATGGTCGGCGCCGACGCCTACCGGCTTCGGAACGAGCTCAGCAAGGCCGCGGGTTATGTCGGCAGCGGCGGCACGATCACCAAGGACACGCTCGATACGGTCGTGACAGCCTCGACCGAGTATAACGCCTTCAAGATGCTCGACGCGCTCGTGGCGGGCAACAAGAAGGCCGCGATGCGCATGCTCGAATCCGTGATCGGTACGGGCAAGGAGTCCCCGATGGGCGTCGCCGGCTTCCTTGAAGGGCGTCTCCGCCTGATGCTGATCGCCCGCGAAATGCTCGATCAGAAGCGCCCGCGCAGCGAGATCCTCTCCCGCATCGGCGGCAGCCCCTACGCCGCAGATAACGCGATCAAGTCCGCGCAGCGGCTCACCGCCGCGCAGCTCAAAAACGCCGTCGCCGCCTTTGCCGAGGTCAACGCTCTTGTCAAGTCCGGCGAGCGCGACGAGCGCAACGCGCTGTTCTATGCGATTTATAAGAGTTTTTAACCGAAAGCTGAGAGAAACGGAGCCGATCCGTTTCTCTTTTTTCTTCCCCCTCCCCCGCACGCTTTTTCGTCTGCGCGGCGGGGGATTCCATCCGGTTTTTCGGACAGATTCGAGTTAGCCGTCTTTTCCACATTGTCCACAGGGTTATCCACCGTTATCCACAAAAATATGTAGAAATTATGAATAACAGGGCCTTGGGGCGGTGGATAACCCGCCGCCTTTCCACGCCGGGCGGTGGATAAGACCGTTTTTTCCCCTGCGGTAGGTTTTCCTTGAGGCAGCAAAGCACGAGCGGTTTTTCGTGCGGCGCACGATAAAAAAGCCGTCCCCGCCGGGACGACTTATGCTTGTTTCAATTTCTTTCCTTTATGTACTGCGTCACAAACGCGATATCCTCGGTCGGGACATAGACGCGGTAGGTCGTGTATTTCGTTTTCAGCAGCAGAAAATCGCCGTCCGTGCTCATATCCGTGATCCGGTCGAAGCGGATCCATGTATCGCCGCCCTTGGAGGCGTTCTTATGGCGGATGTATTCGCCGTCCATTTCAAAGCGATACCGCTCGCCGCCGTTCATCATAAAGTGGCCGAGCAAGGCAGGCAGGCCGACGACCCCGGCGGCGGGCAGCAGAAGCAGCCAAAGAAGACCGCCGTCCTCGCGCAGACGATTCGTCAGCACCCGCCCCGCCTGCTCCGGGCGATAGCGGAGCAGAAGCGCGATATCCCACACCTCCGTGACAAGCAGCACAAGCGCGATCACGGTGATGACCGCCGCGATGATCGAACAGATTTTCAGCATGTGCCGATAATAAAAGCGGCTTTGCTCGCGGCTTAGAATATACGACCAGCGGTATTGACCGTCCTCGCAGAGCGTGACGCGTTCGGGATAGGTCTGCGTGTCCATCGGGGCCTCCTTTGAAAAACGTTCGGGTCAGGCGGTCTTTCGCTTCGTCGCGGCCAAATAAATTGCAAGCGCGGCCATCACGATCAACAGCACGATCAGCGCGGCAAGGAAGATATCGGCGCTCGGCAAAAACGATACGGTGCCGTCGCTGTTCGGCACGGTCGGCGCGTCGCGCAGGACCCATGCCCCGATCTGCGGGCCGATAATGCCCGGAATCAGCACCTGCGACATGATCCGAAGGCCTTGGAACCGCCCGGCCATGTGCTCCGGGGTGTAGTTTCTCAGCTGCGTTCCGAACACCGCCATGCCGGATAGGTAGCCGGACATCATCAAAAGCGACCCGATAAACACCGGAATCCGCATACCCAAGCCCTCCGCGGGGATCACCGCAGGGACAAGGTACAGCAGGATAAAGCCCAAAAACAGCATCGACAGCGCGGGCAGAACGATTCTGCGAAAGCCGTGTTTATCGGTCAGCCGCCCGAAGAAGAACGTCACGACGGCGGCAAGGATGATCGCAGGCGCCATGATCAGTACATAGTCCGCCATGCCGAGCGTCTGCTCATAGTAGATGATCAGGTACGGCATATAAACCTGAATGGCGGTGGAAAAGACGAGATAAGCCAGCATCGACAGGTACAGCTTGCCGTTCCGCTTCACCACGTCCGGCCGGAAGCCGTACAGGATCGTCGCAAAATAGCCGAGGCTGTCGGGATTCTTGACCGGCGCTTCGTCCACGATAAAGAAGCCGAGCACGCCGATCAGCAGCACGACGCCGCCGATGATGCAGTAGATCACCGTCCAGCTTTCGGCCTTGTCGAGATCGAAGCCGAGAAAGCCGCCGAACACCACAAGGATCGACAGCAGCGGCATCATCGAATTGATGCCCTCCGCCGCGCCGCGGTTCGTTTCGTCGGTCGAATCGGTCAGCCACGCGTTGAACGCCGCGTCGTTGGCGGACGAGCCGAAGAACGTCATCACGCAGTCCATGAGAATCACAAGCGTGATCCCGACCGAGGCGGCGCTGACCGCCGCACCGAACACCGCAGAAATCACATCGGCGCGGATCAGCGCAAATGACAGGATCGACACGCCCCAAGCGATGTAGCCGAGGCACATCAGGATCTTGCGCTTGCCGAGCTTGTCGGACAGAGCGCCCATCAGCACGGTCGTGACCGTCGCCGCGATGGCGGAAGCCGTCACCATCAGCGCGATCTCGGACGCGCTCGCGCGGAACATCTTGTAGATGAACACATTGAAATACATGTTCTCGACGACCCACGCGATCTGCCCGGTCAGCGAGAAAATCACCAGCGTCAGCCAAAACTTTCCGTTCTTTTTCATGTTCCTCACCTCTTGGGGCTATTGTACCATACCCGCGCGGAAATTGCATCCGGTTTGCCCGTTTTTATATAGGAATTTTCCGTTTGTTTATATATGAGCACATAAAAAACGGAACCCTGCGTGAGGGTTCCGTGCTAACCGGTCGTGGTGTCGGTTGTGTGTGATTATTCTGCGACGTAGGGCAGCAGAGCCATGACGCGCGCGCGCTTGATAGCAACCGCGAGGTCACGCTGATGCTCGGCACATACACCGGACATGCGGCGGGGCATGATCTTACCGGCTTCGGTAACGAATCCCTGCAGCTTACGAGTGTCCTTATAATCGATGGATGTGGCCTTCTCAACGCAGAAACGGCAAACCTTACGTCTCGAACGCGGACGGCGCGGACGCATTTGTTTACGATCTTCCATGGTGCAAGCCTCCTGTAAATTTTAATGGGTTGCCCTTCGATCAGAAAGGCAGGTCGTCGGAACTGATATCGGTAAAGCCGGAGGACAGATCCTGCGCGGGCGCCTGAGGACGCGGCGCGGAATAGCCGCTGTTTCCGCCTTCCTCATTGGAACGCGGGGACAGGAATTCGACCTCGTCCGCCGATACATCCAGCGCCATGCGCATCGTACCGTCGTTCGCCTGGTATTGGCGCGCCTGCAGCTCGCCGATGACGGCGACCTTGCGGCCCTTGGCGAGGAAGCGGGAGCAGTTTTCACCGAGCTGCCGCCATGCGTTGATGCGGAAAAAGTCGGTCTGGCGCTCGCCGCCCTGCTGGGCGAATCTGCGGTTGACGGCAATCGTAAACGTGCAAACGGTCACGCCGCTTGCCGTGGTGCGGGTTTCGGGATCGCGGGTCAAATTACCGATCAGCGTGATTTTATTCATACGTTCCTCCGTGATATTCTTCCGTGATTGTTATGCTTCTTTACGGGTAACCATGTAACGCATGATGCGCTCATCGTTTCTCAGATTACGCTCGAGCTCGTGCGGGAGTTCCGGGTTCGCGTTGAAATTGACGAGAACGTAGAAACCCTCGGTCTTGTAGTCGATTGCGTAGGCCAAGTGACGCTTGCCCCATACATCCGTTTTCGTGATCTCGCCGCCGTTATCGGTGATGATTTTAGCAAACTTGTCCTGGACGGCGCGGTTTGCTTCCTCTTCAAGTTCGGGCGTGATCATGTACAAAACTTCGTACTGATTCATGTTTTTCACCTCCTTATGGACTTTTGGCCTTCCTCCCGGAAAGCAAGAAGGACCGTTAGCCGAATAAATATATCACACAACCCCTGAAAATGCAAGCGTTTTGCGGCAATTTTGCGAAAAACTTTTTGTGCCGTTTCTCCCCTTCCTGTCCATGCGGGACGGCTGCGCGACAGCGACCGGAGTCTTGCTCAATACACATCAAACCGGAACAGAAACGCGTAAAGATAAAACTGTCCGAGCACAAGGCACGCGACGGTCATGGCGCGATCGACCCAGCGGCGCTTGCCGAGTATCGCCATGCCGAGCAGCAGCGGGAAGCAGACAAGCAAATATCGCGGCGCAGACAGGAGCCACGTTGCACCCATCGTGACCGCAAAGTAGATCAAAAAGTACGCGGTATAGGACGCGCGCTGCTTGCGCGCGGTGACGGCCATGACAAACAGCGCCGAAAACTGCGACAGCAGCGACGGCACCCACAGGCCGAGCGTGTCCTGGAGCTTGCCGTTCTCTAACCAGCTCATCGCATAGTTCAGCTGATACCGCACCGAATCGAAGAACCAGCCAAGCTGCTGACTCCAGTTCTGCTGCTGATAGATCGTAAACGTCCACGCGCTGCCGGTTTCGACATAGTTAATGAGCAGATACGCCCCAAACCCCGCTGGGATCAGCAAAAGCGTCAGCCCCCAAAGCCACGTTTTGCGGTCGCACCCGCGTGATTCGAGCAGCGCCGTGATCCACTCGAAGCA
>CAMHJE010000060.1:0-12983 GCA_946185305.1 uncultured Clostridia bacterium
TATACCGCGGCTATGACCTCCGCGAGTGCGTCGCCGCTGCGAACGGCCAGCCCCGCGGAATCATAGCCGCGGTATTCCAGTTTGGAAAGGCCTTCCAAAAGGATCGGCGCGGCCGGCTGTTTTCCGGTATATCCGACAATTCCGCACATATTTGTTTACTCCCTTCCTTTTCGATATTGCTGTGCCGCCCGGATGAAGCCCGAAAACAGCGGGTGCGGGCGGTTCGGCCGACTCTTGAATTCCGGATGGAACTGCACGCCGACACAGAATGGATGTTCTCCGATCTCCACGGCCTCCACAAGCCGCCCGTCCGGCGAAACGCCCGAAAGCGTCAGACCGGCGTTGGCAAGGTCGTCGCGGAAAGCGTTGTTCAGCTCATACCGGTGACGGTGCCGTTCCGCGATCTGCTCCTGCCGATAACAGCGATGCAGCATTGTGCCTGTCTGCACGGCGCACGGATAACTGCCGAGGCGCAGCGTACCGCCCTTGTCGATCTCGTCGCTCTGCCCCGGCATGAAGTCGATCACCTTGTGCTCACTTTGCGGATCGAACTCGCCCGAATTCGCGTCCGCCCAGCCCAGCACCTTGCGTGCAAACGCGATGCTCAGGATCTGCATCCCGAGACAGATGCCAAAATACGGGATTCTTTCGGTTCTTGCAAGGTCGGCGGCAGCGATCATGCCCTCGATCCCACGATCGCCGAACCCGCCGGGGACCAGAATCCCATCGACACCGTCCATATCCTTTGGGGTGAACGTTTCGGAATCGACCCACCGAATGTCCACAAATACGCCCTCCCGATAACCGGCATGCTTCAACGCCTCGACGATGGAAAGATATGCGTCATGCAGCTGCGTGTATTTGCCGACGATCGCCACCGTGACGGTTCCCTTCGGATGCTTGATACGCTCGACCATTTCACGCCACTCCGCAAGGTCGGGCGCAGGCGCATAGATTTGCAGCTTTCGGCAGACGATGCCGGAAAAATGCGCCTGTTCGAGATACAGCGGCGCTTCATACAGCGTTTCGAGCGTCAGATTTTCGATTACGCAGTCGCGATCCACGTTACAGAAGTTTGCAATCTTTTCAAAAATACTTTTATCGGTGATCGGTTCGTCGCAGCGCAGCACAAGGATATCGGGCGAAATACCCATGCCCTGCAGTTCCTTGACCGAATGCTGCGTCGGCTTGGATTTATGCTCGCCGCTTGCCCGCAGATAGGGGACGAGCGTGACATGGATGAACAGCGCGTTGCTGCGTCCCACTTCGCGAGCGACCTGCCGGATCGCTTCCAAAAACGGCTGCCCCTCGATATCGCCGATCGTGCCGCCGATCTCCGTGATCACAATATCCGCGTTGGTGTCCTCTCCGACGCGATAGATGAATCGTTTGATTTCGTCTGTGATATGCGGGATCGTCTGCACGGTCTTGCCGAGATAGCCGCCCTGCCGTTCGCGCGCCAAAACGTTGGCGTACACCTTGCCGGTCGTCAGGTTGGAGTAGCGGTTCAGGTCCTCGTCGATGAACCGTTCGTAATGGCCGAGGTCGAGATCGGTTTCCGCACCGTCCTCCGTCACATACACCTCGCCGTGCTGATACGGGCTCATCGTGCCCGGATCGACGTTGATGTACGGGTCCAGTTTTTGCGCGGCGACCTTAAACCCGCGCGCCTTCAAAAGCCGTCCGAGCGACGCCGCCGTAATGCCCTTGCCGAGCCCGGACACCACGCCGCCGGTCACAAAGATGTATTTTTTCGTACCACCTTGCTCTGCCATAGTCTCTCCCTCCCTGATATGATGTGGCGTTTCCGTATCAAACGATCTTTTTATCTTATCCTAACAAATGCAGCAGCCGCTTTGCCGCCGCCTCCGTATCGACATGGCTGCCGAAGGTGGAGAAGCGAAAAAAGCCCTCGCCCGATGCGCCGAAGCCTGCGCCGGGCGTGCCGACCACATGAATTCTTTCTAACAGCAGATCAAAGAACTGCCAGCTGTCCATGCCGTTCGGACATTCGATCCACAGATACGGCGCATTCCTTCCGCCGGTATACCAAAGGCCGAGCCGGTCAAAGGTCTTCATCCAGATGGCGGCATTTTCTTTGTAATACGCGATCTGTTTTTGTGTCTCCGCCTGCCCTTGGGGTGTAAAGACTGCCTCTGCACCCTTTTGCAGCAGATAGGATATGCCGTTCGTTTTGGTCGTTCTGTTGCGGATCCACATCAAATGCAGGTTCATTCCGTCTCGCTGCAGCTCGCGCGGGACGATCGTATAACCGAGCCGCATTCCGGTGAATCCGGCGGTTTTGGACAGAGAGCAAATCTCGATGGCGCAGGTTCTTGCACCGTCTATTTCAAAGATGCTGTGCGGCACATCGGCGTCTTCAATATATGCTTCATACGCCGCATCAAACAGGATCACCGCCCCGGTTGCGTTGGCAAACCGGATCCATTCCGACAGTTGGGAACGTGTATAGGCCGCGCCGGTCGGATTATTCGGTGAACAAAGATAGATCAGATCGCCGGTTGTGCCGCTGTCGGGCATCGGAAGGAACCCGTTTCCCCGATTCGCTGCAAGCCGAAGGATCTGCCGCCCAACAAGAATGTTCGTATCCACATAAGCGGGATAGGCCGGTTCCATCACCAGGGCGGCGCTGTCCCGGTCGAACAGATCGAGCAAAGCGCCAAGCTCGTCGCTTGCGCCGCTCGAAACGAATACCTCGTCCGCATCGAGCCGAACGCCGCGTCGGGCATAATGGGCGGCGATCGCTTCGCGCAAAGACGGCGTGCCGCATTCGGGCAGATACGGCAGCATGCAGCGCCGAAATGACGGCAGGGCAGATCGGAAGCGTTACATCCCCGATACCCATACGAAGCAGCGACTGTTCCGGGTGCGCCTTCTCATAGGCAGCCGAGCGATCAGCGATCTCTACAAACAGAAAAGAATCCTTCAGGTCGGCATAGTGCCGGTTGGGCTTCAGCATAGGCAGGCCTCTCCTTCGTACACATATTCGGCAGGTCCCGTCATCACGATCGTCCGATCGGCGTCGAACCGTATTTGAAGCGTGCCGCCGTCCAGAAGCACATGAATCACCTCGTCCGCATAGCAAATTCCGACGCTCACGGCAGCGGCTGCAACAGCACAGGCACCGGTTCCGCACGCCATCGTAACGCCGCTTCCGCGTTCCCATACGCGTACCCGAAGCGTCTGCGGCGCTGTCAGCTCCGCAAATTCCACGTTCGCACCGTCCGGAAAAGCCGGATGCCGTTCGATCACCGGTCCTATGGCCGGCAGAGAAATCGCATGCACATCCTCGGTGAAAATGACTGCGTGGGGATTCCCGACCGAAATGGGAATGCAGGTGTATTCGCTTTTCCCCGTTTGCAGGGAGATCGGAGCGCCGACAATTGCCTGCCCCATCCGAACCGAAACCGATTCTACTCCGGTCTTTCCGAGATGCAGCGTCAACTCCCGCATCCCCGCCTTGGTTTCAATGCGGAGAGAAGTCTTTTGGGTCAGCCCTTTTTCATATACATATTTTCCGACGCAGCGGATCCCGTTTCCGCACATCTCGGCTTCGCTGCCGTCCGCATTGAAGATGCGCATGGAAAAGTCGGCGGTCTTGGACGGCGCAATGAAAATCATACCGTCAGAACCCGCGCCGAAATGGCGATCCGAAAGCCTTTGGCAAAGACCGGTCACGTTTTCGGGAACCGTGCCGTAAACATACAGATAGTCGTTGCCGAGGCCGTGCATTTTTGTGAATTTCATAGCCTATCCTTTTCTGCCTTTATCGGACGATCAGGCTGCCGCGCTCGGGACCGACGGAGATATAGCGGATCGGACAGCGGATGCGATCCTCGATCAGCAGCACATAATCCCTTGCGGCTTTGGGGAGGTCATCCCACGAGCGCACGCCGCTGATATCGGTTTGCCAGCCCGGAACGAATTCGATGACTGCTTCCGCTTCGTCCAGCGCCGCCGGGAACGGAAAGCGATCCGTCTCCTCGCCTCTGATCCGGTATTTTGTGCAGACCGGGATCCGATCCATATAGCTTAAAACATCGAGCTTCGTCAACGCGATTGCCGTCGCGCCCTGCACTGCTACGCCGTACGACGTTGCGACTAGGTCAAGCGGCCCGACTCGCCGCGGTCTGCCGGTTTTTGCGCCGTACTCTTTGCCGGCCTCACGCAGCTTCTGCGCTTCCGTCCCAAAAAATTCCCCGACAAACGGGCCTTCTCCGACGCAGGTGGAGTACGCCTTGACGACGCCGATCACCTCTTCCGTCTTCAGAAACGGCGCGCCTGCGCCGATCGGCGCATACGCGGCAATCGTATTGGAGGACGTCGTATAGGGGTAAATGCCGTAATCGAGATCGCGCAAAGAGCCAAGCTGCGCCTCAAACAGAATTCGCTTGCCGGCGGCTTGCGCATCGGCTAAATACTGCGTGGTGTCGCAAAGATACGGCTTGATCCTTTCACATGCGCCAAGCCATGCATCCAAATCCGCCTGCGTATACGGCTTTGCTTCGTACATGCCCGTCAGCAGCAGGTTTTTCCATTCCAGCAGGTCGGCAAGGTGGGACTTTATTCGCACGGGATAGAACAGCTCTCCGGCGAGGACGGTTTTCTTTTGGTATTTATCGGAATAAAACGGGGCAATGCCCTGTTTGGTCGAACCGTACTTCTTATCGGCAAGCCGCTGTTCCTCCAATGCATCGAGTTCTCTGTGCCACGGCATCAGCAGGGAGGCGCGTTCGCTGATTTTCAGATTCTCCGGCGTCACGGAAACACCCTTTTGCCGCAGCTCCGTGATCTCCGCCCAAAGGTTTTCCGGGTCGAGCGCGACGCCGTTGCCGAGGATATTCACGACGCCCTCCCGGAAAATACCGGAGGGCAAAAGATGCAGCGCAAACGCTCCCTTTTCGTTGACGACGGTATGCCCTGCGTTGCCGCCGCCTTGAAAGCGGATCACAATGTCATATTGTTCGGCAAGCAGATCGACCATCCGGCCTTTCCCCTCATCGCCCCAGTTGATCCCGACAACAGTACAATTTTTCATGAACGCCTCCCAAAAACACAAATGCGGCAACGCCGATCTCCTAAACATTCGGAAACCGGCATTGCCGCTGACCAACGAAAAAAGGCGAAACCGTCCCGAAGCAGCCTTCGAAGACGCCTTTGCCTTCTCACGATTATATATAATACGCTCAGACGGTGTATTTGTCAATCCTGTTCTCTTGATTTTACAGAACGCTTGCAAAGCAGCAGGGTTGTTTTTTCAATCCCATGCGGAGGTATTGCAGGTATATTCCGAACCTGCTATATCGGCGTCGTGCAAAAAAGCGCGATCATACAGAGGATCGGAAACCTCTTCCTGCAAGAGATGCGCATGGATCAGCTCATCAAAATACAGTTGAAACGAACGTGTTGATTTCTGCATATTCTTTCTCCTTTTGGCTTTATCGAGTGCTGAACAGAATATCTGCGTAAGTAGGGAACGGCCACGCGTCCTTGCCGACAATCGTTTCGGCTTCGTCGCAGGGTGTCCGAAGCGAGAGCATCGCATCGCGCACGGCATCCCGAATGTATACGGACTGTTCTTCCGTCGTCCGGAAGGCGTGCGCCGCTGCGACGGCCTGCTCCAGTTTAGCGGCTTCCGCGGCGATGCGGTCGGTCAGCGCCGAAAGGCTTTCTACCGTTTCGGTTTCGTAAGCACAGGCAAGCGAAGGACAGAGCGTCTTTTTCGCCTGCGCCGCCATTGCAACCGTTGCCGTATAGGCTTCGACCGCCGGAAGGATCTGCGTCTTCGCCATCGACAGCATTGTTTTGGCTTCGATCAGGATGGTCTTGCAATACGTTTCCAGGATCGCGCCGTAACGCGCCTTCAGCTCCGTTTCGCTGTACACGCCGTGCCGCGTCAACAGATCGACATTTTTGGCATCCAACAGATGCGGCAGGCAGTCCGCCGTCGTGCGGAAGTTGCAAAGCCCTCTTGCCTCCGCTTCGGTGATCCAGCTCTCGTCATACCCGTTGCCGTTGAAAATGATCCGCTTATGGTCCTTGATGGTTTTCCGAATCATTTCGTGCAGTGTATCCGCAAAGTGATCCGCCTTTTCGAGCCGATCCGCATATATCCGCAGCGATTCCGCCACGGCGGTGTTCAGCATGATGTTCGCGCACGCGATGCTGTCGGCGGAACCGACCATGCGGAACTCAAACTTGTTGCCCGTAAACGCAAACGGCGAGGTGCGGTTGCGGTCGGTCGTGTCCCGGTTGAACTTGGGCAGCACATCGACGCCGAGCTTCATCTGCGTCTTCGCAACACCTGCATACGGCGAATCGGTTTCGATCGCTTCCAAAACGCCGTTCAGCTCATCTCCGAGAAACATGGACACGATTGCGGGCGGGGCTTCGTTTGCACCGAGCCGGTGGTCGTTGCCCGCCGTCGCCACAGAGATCCGCAATAGATCCTGATAATCGTCCACCGCCTTGATGACTGCGCAGAGGAAGAGGAGGAACTGCGCGTCATCATGCGGCGTTTCGCCCGGCGAGAGCAGATTCTGCCCGGCGTCGGTGGAGATCGACCAGTTGTTGTGCTTGCCGCTGCCGTTGACGCCGGCAAACGGCTTTTCATGCAGCAGGCACACAAGACCGTGCTTTTCCGCCACGCGCTGCATGATCTCCATGGTGAGCTGGTTATGATCGGTCGCCACGTTGGTGGTCGTAAAGATCGGCGCCAGCTCATGCTGTCCCGGCGCAACCTCATTGTGCTCCGTCTTGGCAAAGATGCCCAGCTTCCAGAGCTCCTCGTTGAGATCGTTCATAAAGGCGGCGACCTTCGGCACGATCGAGCCGAAATAGTGATCGTCCATTTCCTGCCCCTTGGGCGGCATTGCGCCGAACAGCGTCCGTCCGGTAAATTTCAGGTCGGGACGGCGGTCGTACATCTCGCGCGTGATCAAAAAATATTCCTGCTCAGGACCGACGTTGCAGGCAACATGCTTCACAGTCGTGTTGCCGAACAGCCGCAAAATCCGCAGCGCCTGCCGGTTCAACGCTTCCATGGATCGCAGCAGCGGTGTCTTTTTATCGAGCGCCTCCCCGCCGTAAGAGCAGAATGCCGTCGGGATGCAGAGCGTTTTACCCTTGATAAAAGCATAGGAGGTCGGGTCCCAGGCCGTATAGCCGCGCGCTTCAAACGTTGCGCGAAGTCCTCCGCTCGGGAACGAGGAGGCGTCCGGCTCGCCTTTGATCAGCTCCTTGCCGGAAAACTCCATGATCACACGACCGTCCGGTGCGCGGGAAATAAAGCTGTCGTGCTTTTCGGCGGTAATGCCCGTGAGCGGCTGGAACCAATGCGTGAAGTGTGTCGCTCCGTGCTGCACCGCCCATTCCCGCATCGCCGTCGCCACCGCGTCGGCAACCTTTGCATCCAGCTTTTCGCCCTCGTCGATCGTCTTCCGCAGCGAGGCGTATACCGATGCGGACAGATGCGCCTTCATCACGCGATCATCAAAGACCAGACTGCCGAAGTATTCCGGAACCGATTCCATAGTTGCATCTCCTTCTTTAACTTTTTGAAGCAGAAAAGGCGCCTTCCCGCAGATACGGAAAGACGCCTTTGCCTTACGCGACAATATTATATATAATTCCGTTTCTTGTCAACCCCAAATCGAAAGATTTGCGTCGTTTTTACGCAGGCCAGAGAACGACTTTCCTCCGGAAAACCCGTGCTGTTCTTGACAAATTCGGCATTTCATAGTATAAATAGGAGCGTGAGCAAAGGCGTTCATGGCAAGGCGGAATCTTCCGCTTTGGTTTGGACGCCTTTTTTGTTTTTTCAAGTCGAAGCAGAATTATATATTTTATTTGACGGATGGCAGGAGGAGATTGTATAATGATGCAAGAAGATCAACCGTATGGCAGCTATCAATCGCCGCTTTCTTCAAGATACGCATCCCAAGAAATGCTGACCTTGTTCTCACAGCGCACCCGCATCCGAACGTGGCGGAGGCTATGGACGGAGCTGGCGCGTGCCGAGCACGATCTCGGACTTCCCGTTTCTTCGGAACAGGTGGCGGCGTTGGAAGCCAATATGGATTCCATCGACTTCGCGCTTGCCGCCAAGCGGGAAAAGGAAGTGCGGCATGACGTGATGGCGCATATCTACGCCTACGGCGTTGCCGCGCCCGAAGCGGCGGGCATCATTCATCTCGGTGCGACAAGCTGCTATGTTACGGATAATGCCGACCTGATCCTCTACCGCGCCGCGCTGCAGCTCGTTCGGGACGCGCTTCTGCAGGTGATTGCCAACCTTGCCGCATTTGCCGAGCGGTATCGTGCGACGCCGACGCTCGGCTATACGCATTATCAGCCCGCGCAGCCCGTAACGGTCGGCAAACGCGCGACGCTTTGGATGCAGGATCTTCTTTCCGATCTTGAAGAATTGGATTTTGTGACAGCGCATATCCGCTTTCTGGGGTGCCGCGGCGCAACGGGCACGGAAGCGAGCTTATTGGATCTGTTTTGCGGCGACGGCTCGAAGGTGGACGAGCTGAACCGCCGACTTGCAGCGGCATTCGGATTTTCGAGTTGCTTTGCCGTCTCGGGGCAAACCTACCCCCGCAAGACCGACAGTCGCATCCTGCACGCGCTGTCCGCCGTTGCCCAAAGCTGCTGCAAGATCGCGACCGACATCCGCCTGCTGCAGCATGATCGCCAGTTGGAAGAGCCATTTGAAGAAAACCAGATCGGTTCTTCCGCAATGCCTTATAAGCGAAATCCCATGCGCTGCGAGCGGATTTGCTCCTTGAGCCGGTATCTGATGGCAGACGCGGCAAACGCAGACGCCATCGCTTCCACGCAATGGCTGGAGCGCACGCTCGACGACTCCGCCAACCGGCGGATCTCCCTGCCGGAGGGGTTTCTGTGCGCGGACGCGATCCTGCACCTTATGCAGAACGTAACGGCGGGGCTGCGGGTCAATGAAAAGATCACCGAAAAGGAACTAAACGAATACCTGCCTTTTTTAGCGACGGAAAACCTGCTGATGGAAGCCGTCCGGCGCGGCGGCAATCGGCAGGCGCTGCACGAAGTCATTCGCCGGTGCTCGATGGAGACAACGCGCAAAATGAAGGACGGCGAACCGTGCGACCTTGCAAAGCGTCTGTCGGAAGCCGAGGTATTCGGCATGACGGAAGAAGAGATCCGAGCGGTATGGCAGCCGGAAAATTATATCGGGCGCTGTGTCGAGCAGGTGGATGTCTTCATAAAAGATTATCGGGCTGCATACGGGGAACTGACTGTCCGTGACAGGGAGATCGACGTATGAGCGATTGGCGCGAAGAACATGACAGTATGGGCGCCGTCTGCGTTCCGTCCGACAAGCTGTGGGGCGCGCAGACCGAACGGTCCCGGATCCATTTTCCCATCGGCACGGAAACCATGCCGACGGAGATCGTTCACGCCTTCGGCATAATCAAAAAAGCGGCGGCAAAAGCCAATCGTATCCTGCTTCCGGAGAAAATGACGGAAGAAAAATGTGCAGCGATCTGCGCCGCATCGGAGGAGATCATGGCAGGCCGGTTGCAGGAACACTTTCCGCTTGTCGTTTGGCAAACCGGTTCCGGCACGCACACCAATATGAACGTGAACGAGGTCATCGCCGCCCACGCCAACCGACAGGCCGGTAAGCCGCTGCTGCACCCGAACGACGATGTCAATCTGTCACAATCCTCCAACGATACATTCCCGACGGCGATGCATATTGCCGCAGCGCTTTTGCTGGAGGACCGTCTTTTACCCGCGTTGGACAGCTTGATCGACGAGCTTCTCCGATTGGAATCGGAGAATGCGGAGGTGCTTACCATCGGGCGCACCCATCTGCAGGATGCGGTTCCGATTCGCTTTTCACAGGAAATTTCCGGTTGGCGGGCAAGTCTTGCACAGGATCGAGCCATGCTGCTTGCTTCGCTGCCGCCTCTTTTGGAGCTCGCGCTCGGCGGCACGGCGGTCGGCACGGGGCTGAACGCGCCGAAAGGGTTTGATGCGCTTGCGGTCTCCGAAATCGCCGCGCTGACCGGAAAGCCGTTTAAGGCGGCGAAGAACAAGTTCCATGCGCTCTCCAGTCTGGATGAGATGGTTTTTGCGCACGGCGCGATGAAGTCGCTTGCCGGGGATCTGATGAAGATGGCGAACGACATACGCTGGCTTGCCTCCGGGCCGCGCTGCGGACTGGGGGAGATCAGCATCCCCGCAAACGAACCCGGTTCTTCCATCATGCCGGGAAAGGTCAACCCCTCGCAATGTGAGCAGGTGACCATGGTCGCGGTGCAGGTGATGGCAAACGATGTGGCTGTCGGCCTTGCGGCGTCGCAGGGCAATTTCCAATTGAATGTGTTTTTGCCGGTATGCGCGTACAACTTTCTCCAATCGGCGCGGCTGCTTGCGGACTCGATCCACGCTTTCCGAACCTTCTGCGTTTGCGGGATCCGGCCAAATCGCATCCGCATGCAAGAGAATTTGCATCGCTCTTTGATGCTTGTAACGGCACTCAGTCCGTATATCGGATATGAGAGTGCCGCTCGCGTTGCACAGCTTGCGTTCCAAGAAGACATTACGCTGCGCGAAGCCTGTGTGCGTCTTGGTCTTTTGACAGAAGATCGTTTTAACGCGATCATTCGTCCCGAAGAAATGGTATAGGAGGCGGAATTATGCAATATTCCCAAGAAGAAGTCCTGCAATATGTACGGGAGGAGGATGTGAAATTCATCCGCCTTGCCTTTTGCGACGTGTTCGGACGGCAAAAGAATATTTCTATCATGCCGGAGGAGCTGCCTCGCGCGTTCACGCATGGGATCGCGTTCGACGCTTCGGCAATCAAGGGCTTTGGGGACGAAGCACATTCGGATCTACTTTTGTTCCCCGAACCGGAAACGCTGATGCCGCTGCCGTGGCGGCCGGAGCACGGCCGCGTGATGCGAATGTTCTGCCGCATCGTCTATCCGGACGGCACGCCGTTTGAATGCGATACGCGCCGCCTGTTGAAGCAGGCGGTTGCCGATGCGGAAGCGGCCGGCTTTTCCTTCCGGTTCGGTTCGGAACAGGAGTTTTATCTGTTTGCGCTGGACGAAGAAGGCGAACCGACGCTGCGCCCCTACGATCATGCCGGTTATATGGATATAGCGCCGGACGACCGCGGCGAGAACATCCGTCGGGAGATCTGTCTGACCCTTGAGCAGATGGGGATCCAAACGGAAAGCTCGCATCACGAGGAAGGACCGGGGCAGAACGAGATCGACTTCCGCTATTCCGATCCGCTGACCGCCGCCGATCAGACAATGACGTTTCAGACGATCGTAAAGACCGTTGCACATCGCAACGGACTGTATGCCGACTTTTCTCCAAAGCCCCTGCCTGATCTGCCCGGCAACGGATTTCATATCAATATGTCCGTCAATCGCAGTGACGATGCCGCGTTGCTGGGTCTTGTAGCGGGCATATTGGCACATGTCAAGGAGCTGACCATTTTTCTGAACCCGACGGAGGGATCCTATCGTCGCCTCGGGCAAAAGAAAGCCCCGGGCTATTTGTCCTGGTCACACGAAAACCGGTCGCAGCTTGTGCGCATTCCGGCAGCGGTCGGAGAATACCGCCGCGCGGAACTGCGTTCTCCCGATCCTCTTGCCAATCCGTATCTTGCCTTTGCGCTGCTGATTTATGCGGCATTGGACGGTCTGCAGAAGGGACTGGTGCCGCCGCCCGAAGCCAATCTGAACCTGTTCAAGGCCGACGCCGAGACGCTTGCCAAATTTGAGCGTCTCCCGATCAACCTTGCCGCCGCACGCTCAATCACCGCACAGAGCGCATTCGTGCGGGCGCATCTGCCTGCCGCTATTTTGGATATCTACTGCTGCCGGTAACAAATTATTTCAAAATCACGGAAAGGAGGGTCGGCATGGAACTGAAGGAGCAAACCTATCACGTATTGGTCGTCACGGCGTCGAAAACGTTCCGCGATTCTGCTGCCGAACTGCTTTCCGAAACGCGCTGCGCCCCTGTGCAATTCGCATCGGATATCAGCGCGGCAAAGCGTGCCGTTGCCGAAACGTCGTTTGACTTTGTCATCGTCAACGCGCCGCTGCCGGACGATGCGGGCATTCGGTTTGCGCTGGATGCGAGCGATCAAAAAAACACGGTCGTGTTATTGCTGCTGCCGCCGGATCTTTACGCGGAATCGAGCGACCGGGCGATTTCTCACGGCGTGTTTCTTCTGTCCAAACCGATCTCCAAAAACGGGTTTCTGACAGCGATCGGCTGGCTTTCGAGCGCGCGGGAACTGGTGCGGAAATCGGAGCATAAAATCTCGTCGGTCGATGAGAAAATGAAGGAGATCCGCATCGTCAACCGTGCCAAATGGCTGTTGATCGAGCATCGGCATCTCAGCGAAACGGAGGCACATCGTTCCATCGAGAAACAGGCAATGGACCGCTGCATCACCCGTCTGACCGTCGCGCAGGAAATCATTGATCTGTATTCCAAGGGCTGATCAATCCTTCTGCCCTCAGAGCTTCCTGCCTTTATAGCAAAAATTCTGTGCTATATTCGGCAACAAATGTATTATATAGACTACGGTTATTCTTCTCATCAAAGGAAAGCGTTTCCCATAAGAATCCTCTGCGGCATTTGGAGCACGATCCGTTTTGTATATACACTCCGAATCTGAGTCGATTTTAAACGGAAATACCACATCATTTTCCACATCACACGGGTTGGATGGAATGGATTTTTTGTTGCGGATTGATACAGTACAAAATAACGCTTTAGATAGTAAAAACGTCCTATTTCAGGGTATTTTTCGCAGTATATCTATATTATCTCCAATAACGATTTTGGCCCCTGTTAACCGAAGGGTTGTAAGTTCGAGTCTTACCTGGGGAGCCAATCAAATCAAATCCGAACTTGAAGCGTATCGGCGACGGGTT